>NZ_JAZDRH010000014.1:0-79718 GCF_047470865.1 Pseudomonas sp. F1_0610 | reverse complement strand
CTGCAATCTCAGCATTTTCTAAATGCTTAGCAAAATGTGCTCTTAAGTCTTGAATATATGATAAAAAAATTTCTGTATCTTCTGGAAATTCTTCTAAATAAAATTTAGTTATACATTCTATAGTATCAATTAATACAGTATATTTAATATTTAAAAAATTATCATCGGAATCACCATATGCAATTTCAGCACTATACTTGTCTATAAATTCTTTACCATCCTCATTAACATAGCTCTCTAAATAGAAATGATATCCTTCACCTAAATGGTACTCTAAGTCATCCGTTATAGTTCTTAAAAATTTTTTATATTTCCCCCTCTTATTTCATTTATTGCTTTAACAAAATATAAAACTTCAACCGCGTTTGTATCTTCCGCATAGTTTTCATGCATGTATAATTGAGCTTTTCTAATCCAATTCATTCTATTTTGCATCCTTTAATACCGAGTATACACTTGTAGCACGTTTATTTGAAACGCTGTGCCCCCAAAATCGTATGCCATTTATTACAGCATCAAATTTAGGGTCCTTAACATACCTAGTTTGATAAAAAAATCTATTTGCTTCTTTAGTTACTTTTACGACTAATGTTTCTAGTTCAGTGCGAGACATACCATAAATCATGGTTTTAAAATGAGGCTTCCCTAAAATCATACTGCTTATAGTTTTTGGAAGTTGGTATAAGTGATTCACTACATTTGGGTTTGCACGATGAACTATAGCAACTGGGCTTATACGCCCATTTCCTATTTTCACAGCCTCAGTTGGAGCACGCTGCTCCATTCAGGTCGACATAGATTTCGGCGATGCCGTCACACCAAGGCCGGAAGATGTCCAGTACCCCGTGATACTGTCGGAGTTCGCGGCGCCGAAACTGCGCGTCTATCCGCGCTACACCGTGGTGGCAGAAAAGCTGGAGACTTTGATCTCGCTCGGCATCGCCAACAACTGAATAAAGGATTACTTAGACCTTTGGATCTTGTTGCGGTACACCGAATTGACGGTGACTCCCTGCGATGCGCGATTCAGGTAACCTTCGATCGACGCAAGACGATGTTGCCCTAGGTCATCCCCTTTGGCCTGACAGATGGTTTTGCGCAAGATGCGCAAAAACAGACGCAGTGACAGGCGTTTCAGGGAAAAAACAGACTCGAAACGCTGCGCCTAGAGGACGTGGTGGCGTCGCCTCGAGATTTCCTGTTTCCAATCATCGCGGCGGCGAACGCTGATGCCGATTACCTGCAACACTGGCCGGCTGGCGGACCGTGGTCGTCAGTGGTGGGGGGAAACGGGGTAAAGCCCGCCAGATCAAACCATACGACCAAGTCCTGCCGACGGACCTCCCTCCACGAAGCGCACACTCAGCTCAATGAACGCCAGCCGCTCGCGCTGAGGCTGTGTCAGTTCTGCAAGTTCTTCTTTGGGCATTCCTGAGTACTCTATCGGGTTAACGAATGCTTGTACTGGTTATTGCGGGAAGTATATAAGCTACTCTAGAATGTGGTAATGCAATGTATTTGAGTCTTGTATGGGTTGCATTGTGATTACCACATGACGGGCAATGCCCACACTTTGGAGTATGGGAGTGAAAGCAGACAAAGCCATCGCGACCTACCGGCGCATGCGGGCGCAGCCGCTGTGGCGTCTGCTTGCCTCAACTACCGGACCTACCGTCATTGGCCTGCTTCAATCTCACCTCTATGAAGGCGAGCGAAGCCTCCCGGCCTCCATTTTTCACGAACGCATCGCAAAGGGCCTGGAAGAGCTGCGCGCCCAAGGGGAAGACTTTCCCCAAACGGCACAAGCGTATGTCGCCAGCTGGCTCGCTGATGGCTACCTTGAACGACGCTTTCCGGCAGGCGCTTCAGAGGAGGAATATGAGCTCTCCACGGCGGCCGTCGAAGCCATTCGGTTTGTATCTGGACTGGCACAGCCGCACTCCGCTGCGACCGAAAGCCGCCTAACTCTCGTAATCGAGGCCTTGGCCCGACTTGCCGAGGACACTGACACCGACAAGTTCCGCCGCATCGATCGACTTATGGCCGAGCAAGCCCGCATCGACAAAGAGATAGACGCCATCCAGAAGGGGCAGATGCGCGTGCTGCCCCATACAACGGCGCTCGAACGAACGCGGGAGATCATCACGTTGGCCGACGATTTAGCCGGTGATTTCCGCCGAGTTCGCGATCAGTTCGAGCAGCTCAACCGCGATCTCCGCGAACGCATTATGGACAACGATGGCAATCGTGGTGATGTGCTGGATTCGCTATTCGCCGGAATCGACCTGATTTCAGAGAGCGACGCCGGAAGGACCTTCTCCGCTTTCTGGCGCTTGCTTACGGACCCGGAGCAAGCAGCCACGCTTGATCAGGCGCTTGATAGCGTCATGTCGCGGGAGTTCGTTGAGCACCTCGAAGCCAAGGAGCGTCGCTTCCTTCTGCGACTGACGCGTACCCTTCTTGAGCAGGGTGGCATGGTCCACGAGGTGCTCCAGACCTTCGCGCGCAGCCTGAAGCACTTCGTCCAGAGTCGTGAATACCTCGAGCAACGCCGACTCAATCATCTGCTGAAAGACGCTCAGCGAGCAGCCCTGACCCTGAAGGACGAAATCAAGGCCACAGAAGCCCTCCAGTACACGCTGGAGCTCACGAGCAGTCGGTTGCGATCCTTCTCCCAATGGGTGCTGCACGACCCGTCCCTGCAAGCATTGCCTGGGCAGATGGCAGAAGGGGATGCGCCGCCAATCGACCTGGAGTCAGTGAGCGAACTGGTCGCGCAGTCCGAGATCGACTTCCGAACACTGAAGGCCAACGTGCTGGCAGTCCTAGAGCAACGCTCCCAAGCATCGATTGCCGACGTGCTAGAGCAGTTTCCCGCTGCTCAGGGACTGGGCAGCGTTGTAGGCCTACTAGCGCTAGGCAGTCGGCACGGGTTCAAAGCCGACCACAGTGAAACCGTAGGCTGGGTTGGAGGCGACGACGAGCATCGTAGCGCCCGAATTCCAAAGATCTTCTTTTTGAGGGAGCGGGCCAATGAACTGGTCTGAGAACGACGAATCGGCAATGCCAGCCGAAGCACAAGCACCAGATGCCGCTCAGGCACTGACCAACACCCTGTTCATGGGCGACAGCGGCGAGTTGCCACTGGATACCCGGCGCGCCCTAGTGCAACTGCTCGCAGGGCCATCGCTCGACGGACGTCGGCATCCAAAACTCTGGCCGATTTTGCTACGAGACGAAGCAGTGATCCGTCGACAGCTTGCCGAGCTGTTTCTCGAACTGGTTATCGACCGAGACGTGCAAGTGGCCTTCACGCGACAGGCAGATACCGGCGACCTCGAAGTGCCCCTCCTGCTGCGTCGCGCCCAACTGACCTTTATTGACTCCATTCTGTTGCTCCACCTTCGCCAGCGATTGACCCAGGCGGACTCGCAGGGCGACCGTGCCGTGGTATCGTCAGACGAGATCAGGGAGTTCCTCTCCCTGTATGAACGCACCGCCAATACCGACCGTGCGGGGTTCGTGAAACGAGTTCACGCCTCCATTGAGAAGATCAAAAAGCACAGTATCCTGCAGAAAATTCGCTCAAGCGAGGATCGCTTCGAAATTTCGCCGACGCTGAAACTCCTTTTCTCGGCAGAAGAGATACAAACACTAACGCGCCTGTATCAGCGTATGGCAGCCGAAGAAACGCCTGCAGGTTTACAACTGGGGCACTTTCTCCGGTCTGCACGACGTGCCGATCAGCGAACGAGGCTTTCTGTTTGTGGGTCGATCCGGCGCTGGTAAGTCGACGCTGCTCGATGCATTCTCGGCGTTGCTGACACCACCTCGCTGGATTGACTTCAACGCGGCCGCGCGCGAGGTGGACCGCAGTGGCCGTGACCGGAACCTCGTCACCTACATACGTGGTGCGTGGGCTGAACAGAAGGATGGGGAGTCGGGAGAGATCGCAACCCGTTACCTGCGCGCTGGAACGACCTGGTCAGCCTTGGCGTTGACCTACCAGAATGCCTTGGGTCAGTCTGTGGTGCTGGTTCAGGTGTTCTGGCTGCGGGGCAATGCGAACGGCAGCACAGACGTCAAACGCTACTACCTTGTCATGGAGCGGACCTTAGACCTGCGCGAGCTGGAGGACTTTGGCCAATCCAACTTCGACATCCGGAAGCTCAAGCAATCCTTCCCAGAGGCATTCGCCCGCGACGAATTTCGCCCTTACTGCGAACGATTCTGCCGCCTGCTCGGCATCGAGAGCGAAATGGCGCTGCGTTTGCTGCACAAAACCCAGTCGGCCAAGAATCTCGGCGACCTCAATACCTTCCTGCGCGACTTCATGCTCGACAAGCCCGAGACCTTCGAGGTGGCGGATCGCTTAGTTAGCGAATTTGGTGAACTCAATGCTGCCCACCAGGCAGTAGTCACGGCCCGCGAGCAGGTTCAAACGCTTGCTCCAGCGCGGGATCAGCACCAGCACAGGGACTCGTTGATGCTGCAGCGCAATGGTTTGGATGAGCTTCGACTGAGCGTTGATGGCTACCGGGAGACCCGACGCATCGAGCTTCTCAAGGAGCACGTGGCATCCTTGGAAGTTCAAGCCACTGGCATAGAAGGCGAAGTGATTCGACGTCAAGGCAACTTGGATAACCACTCCACAACCTTGCGCGACTTGCAGCAACAGCACCGTGAAGCAGGCGGTGATCAGATCGAGCAATGGGAGGTCGACAAGTCAGGGCTAGAGAGCCAGCGCACAGAACGTCTGCGCAAACGCAGTCAGGCCGAAGAGGCTTGCAAGAAGCTGGGCTGGAGCCTACCGGATTCGCCTCAAGCCTTCGCGGAACTGTTGGGCCGCGCGCGTCTGGAAGTCGAAAACTGGGAGCAACGCAGCAACGATAGCCGCACCGAGCAGTTCCGCCTGGACAGAGAAAAGAAGGATGCCGAAACCACGTTTTCGCAAGCGCAAAAAGAGGTGCAGGCACTCCAGCGCCAGCCATCGAACATTCCAGCCGACATGCTGGAAATGCGGCGAGACATCGCCGCCGCCATCGGGATCTCGGAGTCCGCGCTGCCTTTCGTTGGCGAACTCATCGAGGTCAAGCCTGATGAGTTTGAGTGGCAAGGTGCTATCGAGCGCGTACTGCACGGATTTGCTCTCTCACTCTTGGTGGATGAGCGCCAGTATTCAGCGCTAGCCAATCACATCAACAACACCCATCTTGGGCGGCGTCTGGTGTACTACCGAACAGGCCGCCCAGAGACTTGGCAGGCAAAGCCAATCGGGGCTAACTCGCTCGTCCTCAAGTTGAACGTCAAAGAGGGTACGTATGCCGACTGGCTGCAGGCCGAGCTACGGCAACGCTTCGATTACGCGTGCGTCGATTCCATTCAGTCGTTCAGGAGCACCGACCGAGCCATCACCCGAGAAGGCCAGGTCAAGCACAGCAAAACCCGGCATGAGAAGGACGACCGCAGAAGTGTCGGTGACCGACGAAACTGGGTGCTCGGATTCGATAACCGCGAGAAGCTTGCGCTATTTCAAGCGCAGGCCCAAGAACTAGTTGCCAAGATTACGCGCCTCACAGGAGAAATCGATACTCTCGCCGACCAGGACAAGAATCGGGCAACCCGAGCGATGCAGTGCCAGACCCTAGTAAATCTCCAGTGGCGGGAAATCGATGTAATCCCGTTGCTGGACCGCATTTCCACCATCGACCGACAGATTCGTGAGGCGCGGGAAGGCAATACAGCCTTGCTGCAAATCAGTGAGCGGATCGACAAACACAAGGATCTGGTTGATCAGGCTGACAAGAATCTTCGAGAAGCCAAGGTGGCGCACGACTCAGTTCTCAAGCAGATCAAAGACAGCACGCAGAAACTGGAAGCCCTTCTTCAAGATCTTTCCAAAGTTTCACTGACTCCCCATCAGGCCGCGGGGCTCGATGAACGCTTCGCCAAACAGTCAGACGTAGTCAGGCTCGAAAACCTCGACAAGGTTGCAACCTCTGTTGAGCGCGCACTCAATGCGGAGATTGAAGAGGTCAACCGTGGAATTGGCGTTTGCGAGAAGGAAATAGAAACGCGCTTTGCCGATTTCAAACGACAGTGGCCCATGGATGCTGGCGACATGGATACCAGTCTGGCCAGCGCACCAGACTTTTTCGCCAAGTTGGTTCGACTGGAGACGGATGGCCTGCCCGCCTACGAGCAACGATTCTTCGAACTGCTGCAGAACCAAAGTAGCCAGAATCTGGCAGCACTCTCCATTTACCTGAACGACGCACGTAAGGCAATCCTTGAACGGATGGATCTGGTTAACGACAGCCTTGGCCAGGTGCCTTTCAACCAAAGCACCAATCAACGCACCTATCTCCACATTGACGCCAGCGACCGGCAACTTGCTGACGTCAAGGAGTTCAAGCACGAGATCCAGCAAGCGCTTAGCCATGCATGGACCGAGGATCGCGAGTTTGCCGAGGCGCGGTTCCTGGCCCTGCGCAGACTTGTTGACCGACTCGCCAGTCAGGACCCCGAGCAAAAGCGCTGGCGTGAGACTGTACTCGACGTTCGACAGCATGTTGAGTTTATCGGACGGGAGATCGATGAAGGAGGTGTCGAAGTCGAGATTTACCGAAGCGGTGCGGGTAAGTCTGGAGGTCAGCGCCAGAAGTTAGCTACCACGTGTTTGGCCGCTGCCTTGCGGTATCAGTTGGGCGGGAACGACCACGGTGTGCCGATGTATGCACCCGTCGTGCTTGATGAGGCATTCGACAAGGCTGACAACGAATTCACCGCTTTGGCGATGAACATCTTTACCAATTTCGGATTTCAAATGGTGGTCGCTACGCCGCTGAAGTCCGTCATGACCCTCGAACCTTTCATAGGTGGCGCCTGCTTCGTGGATATCAGCGACCGGCGAGTATCAGGCGTCCTGCTGATCGAGTATGACGGAGACCGCCAGCGGTTGAAGCTGCCGGAGCACGCTCGAGAGGAGGCTAGCGTTGAAGCTTCCTGAAGATGTTAGACAGTTTCTCGCTCGTCGCTTTCAGAGCAAGCATCGCGAGTGGTTGGTCGGTGATGCTTGCGAGAACCAATGGCCACTGGAAGTTCCGCTTGGTATACCGACGGAACAGGCCGCGCTGAGGCAAGTCGACGGCGTTCGCGCTTGGGTGAGCGCATGGCAAGGCTGGCAAGGAGTCGGCACCCTGTCATGGTGTGAGCGCCGGTGGAAAGCGCTTGGCGTCCAGCGACTGCCAGAGAAACTGGCGTTACAAGGCCCTGAAGATGTTGCCCTGTGGGTCGGTGCATCCGCACGGTGGGTTCGTGCCCTGTCTCGGTATCAGACGCTCACTGCTCGCTGGCCGGTGCTTGCGCAGCAGTTGCCGAGATATTTTGATGTCCTCGCTGACTACAGCGATGCCGATTTCCATCGACTGGCTGATATGCTGGATTGGATCATCCGCAATCCGAAATCGAATCTCTACCCACGACAAATTCCGGTTGCCGGTGCCGACAGCAAATGGTTGGACTCCAGAAAGGGCATTATCTCTGACTTGATTGCATCGCTTCAGGGTGACCCCTCAGGAGAGCGAAACTTCTTCAGCCGCTGTGGCTTGAGGGCACAGCCGCAGTTAATGCGCATGCGCGTCCTAGACCCAGTGCTAAGAGCCCGTTTAGGTGGTCTTAGCGATATCTCTGCTCCTTGTGAAGAGATGGCAAGCGTTGGCATTCAACCAAGGAATGTCTTCGTTGTTGAGAATCTGCAAACTGGACTTGCATTCGATGACCTACCAGGGGCGGTTGTGATCATGCGCCTAGGTTACGCGGTTGACGTTTTGGGACAGCTTCCATGGCTACAACAGGCGCAATGCATCTACTGGGGTGACATTGATACGCATGGCTTTGCTATTCTTAATCGAGCCAGAACATACATCCCTAGCCTAAGAACTGTGCTTATGGATGAGTCAACACTGATGAGTCATCGTGATTTATGGGTCGAAGAGAAAGACCAGCACTCTTCCACAGAGCTGCCACTACTCACCCGTACCGAACAAAAGCTCTATCAGTCAATCAAGGGAAATGCCTGTGGTCAACAAGTCCGCCTCGAACAGGAGCGGATACGCTGGGATGTGGCGTGGGATGCCATACAAGCAAATATTCGATGACCTAGGATCAGGGAGGTCAGTTGTGAGTGGAAATCGATGGGACCAGCCGAGTGTGCCCCACAAAGGATGGCACTGCCTAGATGTGATCGACCTACGGGCCGACGGCGAGTCGGCGGACGAAACCAATTACGCGACCTGCCAGATGTGCGGCAACGAGAAGATCCGCTACGTCCATATCATGGAGCACTCGGATCTGGACGAGACTTTCGACGTCGGGTGCGTCTGCGCCGAGAAGATGAGCGGCGACTACGTGGGGCCGAAACGGCGTGAGGCCAAGTTGCGCAACCGAATAGCACGCCGAACCCGATGGCTGCAGCGCAAGTGGCGGGTGTCCGCCAAGGGGAACAGCTTTCTGAACGTCGATGGGCACAACCTCGGCGTCCACATGAACAAGTTCAAGCGATGGGGCTACCGGATCGGGAGCCGGTTCAGCACCAAGACCTACGTAACCAAGGACGAAGCCAAGCTGGCCCTGTTCGATGATTTCTGGGCCGCGACCCAGGATGACGAACGGCTGTGGGCCAGCGACTGATCAGGGAAATAGATTCGATGTCATATAACTTATCCAGCAGCACACCGCGAGACGGAAGCTCACTGTTCAAGGGCAAAAGGCCTGATTTGATCGAGCTGATTGCCGCTACCCTTCATTCAGTAAAGGCGTATGACTTGCCGGCGGAATGCGAGCGGCTCGGATTAGCTACCGGGGCAGGTAGCGAAGCGCACTCCAGCAAGCACGTGTAAGTGCGAAGCCGCCTCCAAGGACTGAGCAACGATCAGCTTCTCCAGCTCGCACGCCAGGTTGAGCAGGATCACATCTGTTTTTCGCTGAGCGAATTTCTCCGACTGTTGGACGAGTCGAGCGACGGCCAGGCAGTTACTGAACTCACGCGGCGCTTGATTCTCAAGCTGCTGAACGACATAGATCTCTTCGGAGAACTCCCGCTTGTCGAGCAATTGTCCAAGATCTGGCCATTACCGGAAATGCGTGGCGCAGGCTTCGAGGCAAACTTGGAGGAGTCCATTATACGGCACTGCGTGACCAACGCCGACTGGACCAACGCTGAATTGCTCGAGGTGGTGGGCGCACTGAGCTGCTCCCGACAACTGTTCTTCAAGCTGCTTGAGGCGGTCGTCTTTCCAAATGCCCGAAGAGGAAAGGAGCAGGCGCAGCTCGTTGAGACACTGAATACTCTCCTTAAGGCGGACGGCTTCCAGCTAAAGCCATCGGGAAGCATCTCAGGACATTCGGTGTTCGCGGTGAATCGAATCAGTGGTGGCGTATCTAGCGCGCCCAAGAATTTGATCTTCGCGTCAACGGGTCCGAAGCCCGAGATCGTCATCCAAGATGCCATCAACAACGACATCCGAATCGTAAGGAATGAAGAGCACTGCCTCGTGTACGACCGCCCGATTCAGGCCAACGGACTTACCAAGGAGGAGATGCTGTCGTGGTGGAAAAAACGGCAAAGCATCCAGGACGAATCAGATGCACGGCGATCGCTTTCTCAACGTCTGATGGCATCTCTCGCATCGGACGGCGAACGAAACGTATTCAGCGTCTACTATCGGGCATTCAAGGATCTCGGCGATAAGCTGCCAGCCCTCATTCCGCAGGTCCATCTGCATTACGACCCATACACGCTGGCGTAGCTCGGCGGGGTTGGACGCCTGTCTCGGCAACGCATGGACTTCCTACTCCTGTTCAGCGACGCAAGCCGTGTGGTCGTCGAGGTTGACGGATCTCAGCACTTCGCCGAAGACGGGAAGCCATCCCTCGCCAGGTACGCGGACATGGTGGCGGCCGATCGTGACCTCCAGCTCGCTAGGTACGAGGTCTATTGTTTCGGGGCCAACGAACTCACCGGTCACGGGGCGGCGGAACGGATCGAAGCATTCTTCCGGTGCTTACTTCGAAAGCACGCGGTCCTTCCCGAAGCCGATTCGGCTCAGTGAAACCATGCCAACGATCCGGAGTTATGGACGTGGGCTCAACTCCTCAAACGGGAATCGAACTGGAGTCCGGGCTTAGGCAACTGGCTGATGACCTCGGCCGGCCAGAACTGGTAGGATCGTTATCAGTTGGGGCTGGATTCCGCACCTTTTCGCAAAAGTTCGCAGCGGTTCTAAGGCACTGAGTTACATAGGTTTGGCGCAGGATTCCACCCCACCACCCGAACACAATCCAAAGACGTCCAAGAACGTCTTTTTTTATGCCTAAACTCTAGTAAAATCAGGCTTTAACCGTCTATAGCTGTCTATTGGCATTTACCTAAATCTACCTCTTTTAGTATTCCACGTATTTTTGGAATACTAAATAACAGAGGAAAAGATGATGGCAGGGCTAAAAGCACGGCTTAGTGATCGTCTGATAAAAAACACCAAACCATCCGACAAAGACGCTGTCCTTTCATATGGAGGCGGCTCAAGAACAATACAAACAAATCGCTGTTTATACTCTAGAAAAGATAGCAGCAAACTGGTTTGAGATAAAAAAAGATAATGTTACACCTGCGTACGCTGAAGACATATGGCGTTCATTGACCCTACATATATTTCCAACACTTGGAAGCCACCCTATTTCTACAATAACAGCACCTGTTGTTATTGCTGCTTTAAAACCTATTGAATCTAAGGGTAGCTTAGAAACTGTTAAACGCTTATCCCAACGCTTGAATGAGATATTTACCTTTACTGTGAACTCAGGAACTATCAATGCCAATCCATTATCTGGCATTAGAGATGTATTTAAAAAGCCTAAAAAACAAAATATGCCATCACTAAAACCTGAAGAGTTACCAGAGCTTATGCGCTGCATTAGCTCAGCTAGCATAAAAAAGGTAACAAAATTATTAATTGAGTGGCAATTACATACAATGACTCGACCAGGGGAAGCAGCAACAACTTCATGGTCAGATATAGATTTTGAAAATAAGCTATGGACTATTCCTGCAGAGCGCATGAAAAAGCGCCGCCCCCACACTATTCCTTTGACAGATGCTGCTCTAGCTATTTTAGAAGAAATAAAGCCTATCAGTGGTCACAGAAACTATGTATTCCCTGCTGATCGTGACCCTAAAAGCCATAGTAATGCACAAACAGCTAACATGGCTTTAAAACGGATGGGGTTTGAAGGCCGTTTAGTCAGTCATGGCTTAAGATCTATTGCAAGTACAACCTTAAATGAACAGGGCTGGGATGCTGAACTAATTGAAGTTGCATTAGCTCATGTTGACAATAATGATGTTCGTAAAGCGTACAACCGTGCTGAATATATAGAACGCAGGCGTCCTATGATGGAATGGTGGAGCAATCACATAAAGTTGGCTGCTATTCAAGCAACGGCCAGTACTTACACATTAAAAACAGCCTCTAATTAAATTCTATTCAAATTTTTTATAATCACACATTACTGAATTGACATCTCACACAACGGAGTCAGTACGCATGTCAATTCAGTGTTCTTATTGTGATTCTTGCAATATCACTAGCAGACTATCAAAATTTATTATTTGATAAGCAGCATAATAATGCTGCTTATAAACTATGGAAGCTCGCCTGTTAACCATATGGGTAGAGCATCATCAGGTAACGCATCAAACTGGGCATAAGATATACCACTATAAGTCATAAGTTCTGGCATTGATGCTGCAACTATTTTAAAATTTAGATATTTATAAAAATCCTACCCTATAATGCAAATACCCAATTTCAAAATATTTAATATAATACTCACTCAACATTAAATCTTTCGATTCACTATCCAGCTTCAAAATATCAGATACAACTGAGGCAGGATGTTTTTAAAATTCTTCATTTATAGCATCCATTATAATTTTTATTTTATCAAACTCATTTTCTCTTAGATATCTCTTATAAAATCTATCAAAAAAAATAGACCACTCAAGATCCTTTCTTGCGGGTACAACAACTTTTTTACTATGAGAAAAAATTATTCATACCTATTGCCGTATCTACAGCCTCAATAAGAGGTCCACCTTTAAAACCTACTAGCATGATACAGTCTCCTTTGATTTTCTTCTAGTAATATTAAATACTATGATCAATTTCCTTAAATTAATATTACATACCTAATCATAGTTATATTTTTTAAAACTCAAAAATTAATTTTATAACATAACCTCCATTAAATTACTCAGAGCAAATAATGCCTCTCAAATAGTATCCACCTATAACAACTAATTCATTTAAATCATAAATAGCAAAATTACCTAAGATATAATATAAAAATATACTTACTTGGATTTTTTGACCCTATCAACCTTGAACAAATAATTTACTTTTAATTTAAACCTCAAAAATAATAACAAGCTAGTTAGATATTCTTCAAACTTTCATTATTATTACTGTTTATTTTTCTCCACCCCTCCTCTATCAACAATGTTTAACTTGGCAATCTCATCTTTTGATAAACCTATAGCAACAGCAATATAATTTCTTTTTTCTGACTTTCCTGGTTGATTTATAGTTACTTTTTCTCTTTCAATATCATCTACTTTTTGTGTTTCATTATCAACCTCAAGATAAACTAAATACTCTCCATCAATAAGCAAGCAATAATGCTCACATCCTTGACTAGGAAACCAACTAATTGGATATACAGCTTTTGGTGCACCATATTTTTTAGTAATTACGGATAAAATTTTCTGTCCCTTAACTGACTCATAAATATTTTTTTTAGACTCTAACAGCTCTTCAATAAATTGCTTTTCTTTTTTTGATTTTGTATATTTATTTTCTTTTCTAAAATAATACATTAAAGAGTCCCCGGAAGTGCCGCTAATATATTACCTTTAGCGTCAGTCATAATTGTTAGTTTTGACGTAGGTAAGTGCTTATTAAACTTATCTGTTCCTATCATACTTCCTATATCTACCTGCCTAATATAACGAATCTGTGTATTTCCATTACGATCTATATTTCGAACTGTCCAAAAAATTGGAGATTGAACAACAGCTGTAGTCCTTAATATATTTTTTAACTCTTCTTGTGATATAGTAAATTGGCTTTATTTTGAACCATTTGCTTTGACTAAAAAATACAACCCATTCCCATCATTTTCTCGATAGTCTGTTTTTTCTGAATCCAAATTTACTAAAACAGTTTCAGCTAGAGGCCTTCTCTTTATTAAGCTAGGATGCCTTTTATCACTCTGTTCAATTTTTATCTATGATACAAGCTTTGATACAAGAATTGAATTCGTAACATAGATTTGTATAGACAGCAGTAGAACTAAAACATACGAAAAGCTCTGCATAGTGGGGCTTTTAGAATTTAAGAAGATTAGCATGGAATTGAGTAGACGAGAGAATGGCGTCCCCGACAGGAATTGAACCTGTGACCTACCGCTTAGGAGGCGATTGCTCTATCCTACTGAGCTACGGGGACATGAAAGTGGGCAATTTTACCTGTCTGTTTGTGATTTGTCATGCACAAATCAAGGAAAAACAAGGGTTTATGATAGGGGGATGTTTGGTTTTGTGAGCCCTTTTTGCTCCGCCAAATAACTATCAATCAAAAAACGGCTAATAGTTCCTACAGGTGAGATTTCTGGTAATTGGTCTATGTGATACCAGTTTGCGTCTTCAATTTCATCTTCTTGTTTGAGGATATCGCCTGCTGCATAGTCTGCAATAAACGCAAACATTAATGAGTGCGGAAACGCCCAATTCTGACTCGCCAGATAACGAATATTTTTAACAGTTAAGCCAACTTCCTCATGCACTTCACGCATGACACATTGCTCAATAGTTTCTCCAGGCTCTGTAAAACCTGCTAAAACGCTATACATCCCTGCTTTAAAGCGTGGAGAGCGTGCCAGCAGTATGTGATCGCCTTTGGTGATTAAAACAATCATGCAAGGCGATAAACGTGGATAGCTATACAGCCGGCATTTAGGACAAACAAGTACGCGCTGTGGGCCTGCTGATAAATCATTAACTGAACCACAGCGCCCACAGAAGCGATGCTCATCTAGCCAAGTTCCGATTTGGCTAGCATAGTTAAGCATTGGGAAATACCATTCATCCTGAAGATAGTTGCGTAAACTCTGCCAGACAGCATCCGTTGATTCAGGCGCATGCAATAACTGTAGCAGCCAAACCGGCTGCTGATTAAACCATCCTAGTTTTTGTTGTGCCTTTACATGGGGCAAAAGCATTTGAATATCAGCATAGTTATGTAATAACTGATTATCACGCTGCCAAAATCTCTGACGGCAATGAATCAAGATCTTGCTATGGGCGAGATCTTGATCAGGAAAGCCGTGCTGCCAATATGCTGTATTAGCCATTGTTACCTATTAATTTAATGAGGCTATTAGCAACTACATCTAACATATTCTGGTTGGTTTCTTGACTGGATAGTAAATCACTCTCTAAGAAGTATTCTAATCCTGTTAAGGCATCAGCTAATGCATCAAGTTGTTGTTGATCAGGTGTTGTATCTGCATTAATCATGTGCTTTTCAAGATAGTCAGCACAGGACTTGACTAAGCCTGAGGCGCGTGTTTGGCCTAAAAACCATAAGCCACCGCTGATGCTGCGTAAACTCTCTGGGATAGGCTGCAATGCTGTTTTATCGCCAGCTGACTCTAAATACGCCATAATTGCTCGATTGGCAGCTGCAATACCAATACGTGCTTCATCACACACAACAATATGCGCTTCAATTAATTGGTGTTTAGCAAAGTTATCTGTCTCATCTAGCTGAGACTCAACGCCTTTTTGTGTAAGGCTACGTTCTAATGTAGCTAGGGTGCCTTCTACATCTAAGATGCTGTCTGCTAAAATCAGTACTTCATTGTGGGATATTGAGGTTAAGTCGCTCCATTTGGCGACCATAGCAATTGAAGATTTTAATCGTTCTGTGGCTTTTTCTAAGTCTATCATGGTTAGGGTTTTACTTAACGCATCTAGACGGTCACGTAAGTGTTCAATATTGCTTACTTGTGCTGTTCCGCGCTCAATGAGATCAAGATCCTCTTTAATACTTGCCACTTCCTCACGCACTGCAGCTATTAAAGATTCAAATACTTTAGGGCTTGGCCCTTGCATTTTATCGGCTTCACCAATGAGCTGCTCTTGACTATAACTGAGTGGTGGTACGTCGTAGATTTGTCGTACAGCGGCTGTTAGTGGGGTGTCTGCCTGGGCTAGTACGACTAAATATAACAGCTCTTTTTCCAAGTCAGCGCTCATGGCTGTACTAGGTGAAGCAATGCTGGCTTTTATTTGCGTATCAATAGCTGTCATTAAGCGTATGCGTGAGAGGTTACGCGATAACTTGCCTTCTGCAAAAGACTCTAAGGTGGCGCCAGCTAGCCAATAAAAATGCGCAGCTGGCGTATTAGGATAAATTTTATCTAAATGAGTTAAAGCGTAAGTCATTTTTCTAGCGCCAACGGCTTCACGCTGGCGAAGGTACTCTAACAACCCGAGTTGATACCATTGACGCAAGCGTAAAGCTAGCTGATCTCGATTAGCAGGCAGTGGTTCTTCTATCACTGCTGGGCGTAAAATATTTAAATGGGCAGTGAAGAAATAACTTTCTGGCAATGGTGTTGATTTATTAAGTGCTTTTAACTGATTAATTTCAGGAATCAACAGTTCTGGAAAGCCTTTAGTAGCATCACCCAGTTGCTCTATATAGCGTGTCAGAATATGCAGGCCATGACCTATGGCTAGTAAATATGCATTTACTTCTTCTGTTTGATTAGGTTGAATTTTTAATGCAATTTTTTCAAGCTCTTGCGCCAATAAGCCTGCGCCATTTAATTCCAGCACATTTAAAATACCACAGACCTGCTGTAAGCCAGAAGTTGCTGACTCTATAAAGGCAGGGTTGTCACGTGCTTCTAAAAAGCTTTCTAAGTTACGCTGAATGTCTTCAAACGTTGCAAACAACTCATCTCGCACTGCCGCTTGAAATGTCGTAGCTATAACCATATTGGCGTCCTGTTCAACCTAATAACCTGTCCCACTGTCATTATGACAATGTGACGAAAAATGTATCACTGTCTAGTCCTCAAATTCTGGCTTTTGTTTTTGCATGCTTGCCATTATGGCAATTTTTAAATCGTTAGACTGCAACATGGCAGCATTCCAATTTGCAATATAATTCAAACCATCGGACACACTATGATCACGTGCGTATCGCAGCATTTCTTTCGTGCCACGTACGGCAACGGGGGATTTGCTAGCAATTGTTTGAGCTAGGTGCAAAACCTCCGTACATAGCTCTTCTTTACTTGCGTAAACTTGATTAACCAAACCAATGTGCAAGGCTTCATCTGCGGAAACTTCGCGTCCTGTATAAGCAAGCTCGCGCATCACACCATCACTAATGATGTGTGGCAGACGTTGCAAGGTACCTACATCTGCGGCCATGCCGATGTCAATCTCTTTGATGGAGAAGCGCGCATCCTTTGCACAATAACGCATATCGCAGGCTGCAATTAAATCTACCGCACCACCAACGCAAGCGCCATGTATAGCCGCAATCACTGGTTTGCTGCATTGATCAATGGCATTAAAAGTGCTTTGCAACTGAAATATTTTTTGTTTAATTATGTTGGCATTGCGTGCAGGGTCTTTACCAAAGGCATTAGCCAGCTGCATGAACATGGTTAAATCAATGCCAGCAGAGAAATGTTTGCCCTCCCCAGAAATAACTGCTACACGAACACTTGGCTCGTTATCAATCCACTGCATAATTTGCAATAATTCATCCCAAAAAGCAGCATCCATTGCATTAGCTTTTTCAGGACGGTTAATTTTAATCTGGGCTATTTTGTCGCAGTGTTCAATTTTAAAAGCTTTGTACTGGGTCATAACGTCATCCTTAAAACGGTTCTCTAAATCTGTTAAACACTAGCTGAGCTAGAACTATAAGTCGATTTTTATACGACTAAAAACTGCTAAGTACTTGGCTAAAGTATTCTTTAATACTAAGTTTTACTTGCTATTTCTGGCTAATTGGTTAAAACAGCAGGCTTGATTGACTGGAGAAGTTGTAATGCTAACCTCATTTGCATCATCCTTTGGGCGTAATTTTTTAGGCAATTCCCCAAACTGGTACAAGCAAGCAATTATTATTTTCTTGCTGATTAACCCTGCTGTTTTAATTGCTTTTGGCGCTAAGACGGCTAGTTGGTTATTAGTCGCCGAGTTTATTTTTACGTTAGCTATGGCGCTTAAGTGTTATCCGCTACAAGCGGGTGGACTGTTAGTGGTTGAAGCAATTTTGATGCAGTTAGCCACGCCTGATGCTGTTTATAAGGAGTTAGTACATAACTTTCCTGTCTTGCTTTTATTGATTTTCATGGTGACAGGGATTCACTTCCTGCAAGATTTGTTATTGGCTGTATTCTCAAAAGTTTTACTGGGTATTAGGTCAAAAACCTTACTCAGTGTTATTTTTTGTGCATTAGCTGCTTTCCTATCCGCTTTTTTAGATGCACTAACAGTAACGGCTGTGGTGATTAGCGTAGCTGTTGGGTTTTATTCGGTATACCACAAGGTCGCATCGGGTAAAAGAGCCAATGAAAATGATCCGAATATTAGCTCTGATAATGAAATCCCAGCGCTTGACCGCGAGCATTTAGAGGAATTTCGCGCTTTTCTACGTAGTTTGTTGATGCATGCTGCCGTTGGCACTGCTTTAGGTGGTGTTGCTACGCTAGTTGGTGAGCCACAAAATCTGCTAATTGGCAAACAAATGGGGTGGGATTTTGGCACCTTCTTCCTGCATATGATGCCAGTTTCTATTCCAGTGCTCGCTGCTGGCTTAATAACCTGTGTGATTTTAGAACGCACACACTGGTTTGGCTATGGTGCAAAGCTGCCTAAACCGGTGCGCCAAGTACTTGCTGACTTTGCTCAATCACAAGCAAAAAATCGTACAGCACAACAAGTAGCCGCGCTTTGGGTGCAAGCCAGCGCAGCACTTATCCTTATTATTGGCTTAGCCTTTCATATTGCTGAAGTCGGCCTTATTGGCTTATTAGTCATTATCTTAGTTTCAGCGCTCAACGGGATTACAGCAGAACATCGAATTGGCAATGCCTTCCAAGATGCCATGCCATTTACGGCTTTGTTAGTTGTGTTCTTTGCCGTAGTTGCCGTAATTCAGGAGCAGCATCTGTTTACACCTATTATTCATTGGGTGTTAAGCCTACCTACGGATCAACAACCAAGCATGCTATACATAGCTAATGGTTTACTTTCTGCTATTAGTGATAACGTTTTTGTTGCCACTATCTACATTACTGAAGTAGAGAAAGCCTTTGCTGCTGGCAGTATGACACGTGAACATTTTGAGTGGTTGGCTATTTCTATTAATGCGGGTACTAATTTACCAAGCGTAGCTACGCCTAATGGACAAGCCGCTTTTTTATTCTTATTAACCAGTGCTATAGCGCCTTTGGTGCGTTTGTCTTATGGTCGCATGGTGTGGATGGCATTGCCTTATACAGTAATCATGGGGTTACTTGGCTGGTTTGCTGTAAGCCATTGGGCATAAGTTGTTAATGCGCAAAACAAAAGGCACCTTGAAGGTGCCTTTTTATATTCCTAATGCTTAGTATCTTCAAGCTGGCGCCAAAGTGCTTCTCCGCCAGAAGCCTTACCAATAACTTCCAGTCTCTGCTGATGTCGTTCTAGCTCTTGCTGAGTAGCCTTAACTACTCGTAATGCTGGCCTATCTGATGCGAGACGAATAATCTCTGTAGCAATCGCACCTGTTGAACCTGATGCAGCTTCGCCCGCTAATGAAAGGTTGGTTTGCCCTCCGGTCATCGCAAGGAAAACATCAGCAAGAATTTCCGCATCCAGCAAAGCGCCATGCAATTCACGACCTGAGTTATCCACGTCATAGCGCTTACATAAAGCATCTAGACTATTACGCTGGCCTGGATGTTTTTCACGTGCCATTACTAAGGTGTCAAGCACAGTGCAGTAATCTAACAACTGAGTGCGCTCTGTTTGACCTAAGCGTTTAAATTCATTTTCAATAAAGCCCACATCAAAGGGGGCATTATGAATCACTAAACAAGCGCCTTCTATAAACTGATAAAAATCTTCAGCAATTTCATTAAAACGCGGTTTATCCGCTAGAAACTCATCACTAATGCCATGGACCGCAAAGGCACCTTCATCGACTTCACGGTCGGGCTGAATATAAACATGGAAGTGGCGCCCTGTTAGCTGACGACCAATCACCTCCACACAGCCAATTTCGACAATCCGATGCCCATCAGTAACTGGCATACCAGTCGTTTCTGTATCTAGTACAACATATCTCATTGCAATACCTCAGCAACACCTTGATTAGCGAGTTGGTCGGCTTTTTCATTACCATAATCACCGGCATGACCTTTTACCCAATGCCAAGTAATATCATGCTGCTTAGTTAACGATTCCAGCTGCTGCCATAAATCTACATTTTTTACTGGTTGTTTATTGGCGGTTTTCCAACCACGTGCTTTCCAGTTTTCAATCCACTCCTCAATGCCCTGCATAACATACTTAGAGTCGGTAAAGAGTTTTACTTGGCAACGCCGTTTTAGTATAGCTAGCCCTTGAATAGCGGCCATTAACTCCATTCGGTTATTGGTTGTATCTAATTCACCACCACAAAGCTCTTTCTCTATGCCTTTATAAATCAGAAAAACACCCCAGCCACCCGGACCAGGATTACCTTTACATGAACCATCGGTATAAATGGTTACTGAGTTATCACTCATGACTGCTCTTTTTTTCTAGATGACTTTCACCTACGCGGGTTTGCGCAGGCATTGGAATTAATGGCCTAATGGATTTTAGCAATGGCTCTTTAACTAAGCGTGCACCATGTACCAATTTACGTGCTGATAATACATAGAAACCTGCCAACGGTCGAAAGCCTTTGCCTCGCACTGCAGTATGCGCTTGTTGCTCTTTCTTGATCGCAAAGTGTGGCAAATAAGCGCCATAGTATTTCATCTCAACAACTAACCCTAAGACGCTAAGCCATTCAACTAGTTTTCGAACGTTGTAAATACGAGAGCGCAAAATACCTAGCTGATAGCGCTGAAATACTGACCAGCAACTCCATGAGGCAGTTCCAGTAAGCACTAAGTGTCCACCAGGCCTAACAACTTTCGCTGCTTCACGTAGCAGGTCATGCGGCTGCTTAGCAAACTCTAAGCTGTGTTGCAGCACGACAACATCGGCTTCATCAAGATGACAAGGCCAAGCATGTTCTGCACAAATAATATCTGGGTTAAACACTTCTGCCCCTAAGCTAATATGGCGACGTATTGCGTTTGGTAAAGCCAATGAAGTTAAAGGATTAAATTGCAAACAGTAGCTACCAAAATAGTTTTCCAAAACCTGCTCAAGCACCTGCTGCTCGCTGGTAAGCAGATATTTAATATGCGTATTTTGACTCCACTGACGCAGCAAAGTAGTTTGATCACGCCGTTGGGTAAACAGCAACATTGCCTATCCTCGTTGATCTAGCGTTATCACAGTAGCTTAATTTATTAGCTGATTAAACCTTGGTTGTTTTGCAATTTACCGCTAACTAGCTTACAACTTAAACAAATTGCACCACATAAGAGACTATGTATGCTACTTATTCATGCCCTACCTGCTTTTAATGATAACTATATTTGGCTATTAGAAAATACCCACCTGCAAACCTGCGCTGTGGTTGATCCTGGCGATGCTCAACCTGTCTTAAACTGGCTAGCCAACCACTCGCACATTGCATTAACTGACATACTCATTACCCATCATCATGCTGATCACACAGGAGGCGTAGCTGAGTTAGTTACTCAAACTCAAGCTCGCGTCTTTGCACCAGCTAACGAGCAGGTACCAAAGCGCGATATCTCTGTGGATGAGGGCGCGCATTTTTTTGTGCAAGGAAAAGCCGTACACGTCATGGCTGTACCTGGACACACCAAAGGGCATGTTGTTTACTTTTTTGCCGATGAAGACCTGCCTATGGTTTTTACAGGGGACACACTCTTTGCCGCTGGCTGCGGTCGTTTATTTGAAGGCACGCCGGCACAAATGCTCAAAGCCATGCGACGCTTGCGCCAGCTACCTAAAAGCACGCTTGTCTACTGCGCCCATGAATACACCTTAAGTAACTTACGTTTTGCCCATGCAGTAGAGCCAGATAACTTAGCTATACAACAGCGATTAGCCGAGGTAGAACATCAGCGTGATAAAAACCAAATAACCCTACCAACAAATATTGAGTTAGAACAACAAACCAATCCTTTTATGCGTTTTGATCAAGCCCACGTTATACATAAAATACAACAACGCTTGCAGCAATCAGCCTTGAGTGACGTGGAAGTTTTTGCTGCTATTCGCTCATGGAAAGATGAATTTTGAGAAAAATCAGTATACCTTTATAACTTGACCCACCGCACAGGGCTACATAGAATCCCCCAAACTATGATAGCCCTATAAAGTATGCAAGAATTTCAATCGCCTCCTCAATATCACCGTTTTCCACGTTCTTTTGCACTATTGGCATGCAGTGTTGCCTTGGCGCTTTTAACAGGCTGCCAAACCACGCAACAACTACAACCTAATGAAACTAGCACTAAAACCACAACCCAATTAGTTTCTGAAGATGCCGAATTATTAACGGAAAATCCTACCATTTGGATGGCAATTCGTGATGGCTATCAGCTTCAAGCATTAATCCCAGATAATCCGCGAGTTGACCAACAACGTTTATGGTTTGCTAGTCGTCCAGTAAATGTTGAACGTCTTTCTGATCGTAGCTCACCTTATATCTATTACATTGTTGAGCAATTGCAAGCACGCAATATGCCGTTAGAACTTGCCTTACTGCCTATGATTGAAAGCGCTTATGATCCAAGCGCTCTTTCATCTGCTAAGGCTGCTGGGCTTTGGCAGTTTATGCCTGCAACAGGTCGTTATTTCAATTTGCAGCAAACATCTTGGTATGACGGACGCTTAGACATAGTCGCTTCAACTGATGCAGCTCTAGACTATTTGCAATACCTTAACCAATTTTTTGAAGGTGACTGGCTATTGGCACTAGCTGCTTATAATGCAGGTGAAGGTACTGTGCAACGCGCCCAACGTAGAAATCAAAAAGATGGCTTGCCAACCGACTACTGGAATTTAAAATTACCAGCAGAAACACAGGCCTATGTGCCTAAGCTACTGGCGTTGTCTCAGATATTAAGCACACCAGAAAGTTATCAAATAGCCTTAGCTGATGTTCCAAATGAGCCTTATTTCACGGCGGTTGAATTACAACATCAAATAGCGCTCGAGCATCTTGCTCATATGGCAAAACTGGATAAAGAAGAAATGCAACGTTTAAACCCTGGCTATCGTCAAGGCGTAACTATGGGTGGACCTAAACGCATTTTAGTTCCTGCTGAAAAAGCACAAAAAATGCAACAACAGATTGCACAGCTTAAACCTGAAGATCAAGTACGCTGGCAAAGCTATATTGTACAGCGTGGCGATTCATTATCTGTTATTGCCAAACGCTTTAATAGCTCCGCAAAAACTATCAGCCAGCATAACAAGTTGCGCTCTAACAACTTACGCGTGGGTCAAGTTCTAACTATTCCAGGGCGTTTTGCCACTAGCCAGCAAACTTTAGCTGTGGATCATGTCCGTACGCAGAGCTATACAGTGAAGTCAGGTGATAGCTTATCCGTCATAGCGCAAGCACATGGCGTAAAAGAGGCTGATTTAAAACGCTGGAATAACTTAAAAAACAACACCTTGATGGTGGGTCAGCAATTAGCCATTAACCAAAACACGAGCAATACCACTAATAATGCAAAACAGCCTACGTACTATCAAGTGCAAGCTGGTGATTCTATGTATCAAATTGCCCAGCGCCACAAAGTCAGTTTGGAGCAATTACGCCAATGGAACCCAAAAACAAAAGTCATTCATCCTGGGCAACGCCTAGCACTGTATTTATAAAGTCGTAGAAGCAATATATCCCTAAGAAACTTGTTATAGTGCTACCTTGTCTAAATGCTGTTTGTATTTTTGATAAGGGTACTATGACGCGTTTTTTCACTCTTTTATTATTGGCTCTGCTCTCAACCCCTAGCTTTGCGACTATTGTGCAAAGCCACGGTTATGCACAGTTTGGCCAACTCAAATACCCTTCTACATTTACCCATCTGGATTGGGTCAACCCTAATGCGCCTAAAGGTGGAACTGTGCGCATTATGAACTATGGCACCTTTGATACATTAAACCCTTACACCATTAAAGGCATAAGCCCTGTTGCCTCAGATGATTTTTTAAATTACGGTGTCAACGAATTAAATGCCACATTAATGGCAGGTAGCGGAATCTATGACCCATCAGGCGATGAAGCAACCAGCGCTTATGGTCTTATTGCTGAAAGTTTAGAATACAGTCAAGACCGAAGCTGGGTCACTTTTAATCTGCGCAAAGAAGCAACCTTTCATGACGGTACACCTATTACCGCACAGGATGTCTTATTTAGTTATCAAATATTAAAAGAACAAGCACATCCCCAATACCGCGTACCCTTACAAGAAGTTGACCGCGTTGAGGTACTTAATAGCCACCGTGTACGTTTTGTGTTTAAGCGCGCTAATAACCCTTTATTGATTCTACGAATTGGAGAAATCCCCGTTTTACCTAAGCATTACTGGGAAAAACATGACTTTCAAGCCACTACCTTTAAGCCTCCTTTAGGTAGCGGACCTTACCGAATTACACAAGTAAAACCTGGCAAGCAACTTACATTTGAGCGTGTGCCAAATTGGTGGGGCGAAAACTTGCCAATCAATAAAGGAAAATACAACTTTGACAAAGTAATTCTTGATTTTTATCGTGATCGCCACGTTGCTTTTGAAGCCTTTAAAGCAGGCCAATTTGACATTTACATCGATCATCAAGCAAAAAACTGGGCTACAGCCTATAACTTTCCTGCCGTGCGAAAAGAGCAGATTATCCGCCGTGAAATTACTCACCAAATCCCTAGCCAAACCCAAGCTTTATTTTTCAACACACGGCGTACACAGTTTAATCAAATTGAAGTGCGTAAAGCACTAAGCTTGCTATTTGACTTTGAATGGCTCAATAACAGTTTATTTAACCAAGCTTACTTACGCTCTACAAGCTATTACCCCAATAGCCCCTTTAGCGCATTAGGCCTTCCAGATAAAAACCAACGTGTGTTGTTACAACCGTGGCAAGATAAGCTGCCGAAAGAGTTGTTTAGCCAAGCCTTTACCACAAGTACCACTGATGGTCGTGGGCTACCTCGTGAGAGTATTCGCCAAGCATTATTACTACTTGAGCAAGGCGGATGGAAACTCACAGAACAGGGTTTAAGAAACAGTAAAAACCAGCCTTTTAAACTAGAAATACTGCTCGTCAATCCAAGCTTAGAACGCGTCCTTCAGTCCTATATCAATAATTTACGCATGGTAGGTATTGAGGCAACGCTGCGAACTGTTGATCGCGCCCAGTTTAAACAACGTCTTGACCGCTACGACTATGATTTAACCTTGTTAACTCTGCCACAAAGTATTAGCCCTGGACTTGAGCAAGTCTTGTATTTTCACTCCAGCCAAGCCAATGTAACAGGTGGGAAAAATTACGCAGGAATACAAGATCCTGTAGTTGATAAAATGCTTGAACATTTAATGGCAGCGAAAACACGCGAGCAGCAAATAAATGCCACCCAAGCACTCGACCGTGTATTACTATGGCGCTACTACAGTATTCCTAATTGGCACATTAACAAGCATAGAATTGCTTATTGGGATCGTTTTGATTTTGTAAAAACCCCGCCTTATGCATTAGGTTTACGTGCATGGTGGATTAAACCGGAGAAACAGTAATGAAATGGATCTTACCTAATTGTCTTTTGCTGTTATCTAGTTGTTTTGCATTCACTGCATTAGCACAGCCGCAACATGCAATGACACTCTATGACGAGCCACCTGCTTATCCGGCAGATTTTACCCATTTCGACTTCGTCAATCCTCACGCCCCTAAAGGCGGTACTTTGCGCCTATCTGACTCGCGCACTTTTGATAGCCTTAACCCTTTTATTGCGCGCGGCAACCCATCAGCACACAGTATTTATATATTCGACATGCTCGGCTACCAATCCCCTGATGAGCCTTTTACAGTCTACGGATTAGTTGCAGAAAAAATGGAAAAAGCTGAAGACAATAGTTTTGTGCGCTTTTATATCAACCCTAAAGCTCGCTTTCATGATGACACGCCTATCACGGCCAAAGATGTTGCCTTTTCCTATAACATTCTGCTGGAGAAAGGCCATCCTCAATTTAAAACTTATTATGCCGATGTGAAACAAGCAGTTATTGAAGATGAGCTAACTATTAGGTTTGACTTTAAAACCAAAACCAACTACGAACTACCATTAATTCTAACTCAACTAGCTATTTTACCTGAGCATTGGTGGCAAGATCGTGATTTCTCTCGCGGCACATTAGAGCCTTTGTTAACGAGCGGCCCTTATAAAGTAATACGTGCCGAAGCTGGTAAGCGTTTGGTTTTAAAGCGCGTAAAAAACTGGTGGGCGAATGACTTGCCTGTTACCAAAGGCATGTTTAATTTCGATCGCATACAAGTAGATATTTACCGTGATAGTAATGTTGAGCTAGAAGCCTTTAAAGCAGGACAATTTGATTTAAACATAGAATATTCTGCGAAAAACTGGGCCACAGGCTATGAGAGTAATGCTCTTAAACGAGGGCTTTTTATAAAAGAAGAAATTATTAACCACATGCCCTCAGGCATGCAGGGCTATATATTTAACTTACGCGATCCACGTTTCCAAGACCCTAGAGTCCGCCAAGCATTAGGCTACCTATTTGACTTTGAATGGACCAATAAGCAAATTTTTTATAACAGCTACCAACGGACCAATAGTTACTTTGCTAACTCTGACCTTGCTGCTAAGGGCTTACCAAGCCAAGCTGAACTTGCCATTTTAGAACCTTTACGTGGTCAAATACCTGAGGAAGTATTTACTCAGGAATATCATCCCCCGAAAACCGATGGCAGCGGCATTATCCGTAAGCAACGCCTAGCTGCTTGGGCACTTTTACAGCAAGCAGGCTATCGTATTGAAAATGATAAAATGCTTGATCCTAATGGCCAGCCATTACGGTTTGAGTTTATGTTCTTTCAAGACTCATTGGAGCGCGTTCTCTTACCTTTTAAACGTAACCTTGCTGAATTAGGTATTGAAATGCAGTTACGCAAAGTCGATGTTGCGCAATTTATCAACCGCATGCGCAGCCGTGACTTTGAAATGAGTAGCGCTATATGGCCTCAAACCAACTCGCCAGGTAATGAACAACGTGAGTTTTGGCATTCTAGCAGCGCAGACAACCCCGCCAGCCGAAATTACTTAGGCATTAAGGATCCGGCTATTGATCAGCTAGTAGAGGGTTTGATTAACGCACACACACGTGAAGAGCTAATCACTTACACCCATGCATTAGACCGTGTTTTACTCTGGCATCATTTTGTAATTCCCAATTACTACTCAGATATATGGCGTATTGCCTACTGGAAAAAACTGCAACACCCCAAGCGGCTTGCGCAATATGACTATGCCTTAATGACATGGTGGATTGATACCTCGGCAGAAACCTCATCGTCATCGGTAGCGAAATAATATGCTTAGTTATATTTTTCGACGCTTATTACTGATTATTCCTACATTGTTTGGCATTTTATTAATCAATTTTTTGATTATTCAAGCAGCGCCCGGCGGTCCTGTTGAGCAAATGATTGCTAAACTTGAAGGATTTGATTCTATTGCAGGCGGTGCTACTGGGCGTATTAGCGGCGGCGGTAGTGAAGTGGCAACGAATGGCTCTGCCAACTACCGTGGCGCTCAAGGGCTAGATCCTGAACTAATTGCTGAAATTGAGCGCATGTATGGTTTTGATAAGCCAGCGCATGAGCGTTTCTGGTTAATGATCAAAAGCTACGCTCAGTTGGACCTAGGAAAAAGCTTCTTTCGTGATGCGCAAGTAACGGATCTGATTTTAGAAAAGCTCCCAGTCTCCATATCCCTAGGTTTTTGGAGCACACTTATTATGTACTTAGTTTCTATCCCATTGGGTATCTCTAAAGCAGTACGCCATGGTAGCCGTTTTGATGTATGGAGTAGTACTGCAATTGTCTTAGGCTATGCCATTCCTGCATTTTTATTCGCTATTTTATTGGTTATTGTTTTTGCAGGTGGCAGCTATTTCCAATGGTTCCCACTGCGCGGTTTAACCAGCGCCAACTTTGACGAGCTAAGTACACTAGGTAAAATTGCTGATTATTTCTGGCATCTCGCTCTACCTATCACTGCACTTGTTATTGGTCACTTTGCCACCCTCACCTTACTGGCTAAAAACAGTTTCTTAGATGAAATCAATAAACAATATGTAGTGACTGCTCGTGCTAAAGGTTTAACTGAGCGGGCTGTGCTTTATAAGCATATTTTTCGCAATGCCATGCTAATCATTATTGCCGGTTTTCCAGCGGCATTTATTGCTATGTTTTTTACAGGGTCCTTACTAATTGAAGTTATTTTTTCATTAGATGGCTTAGGCTTATTAAGTTTTGAATCTGCCATGAACCGTGATTACCCTGTGGTATTTGGCAGTTTATTTTTATTTACTGTTTTGGGCTTAATCGTTAAGTTGGTGGGCGATTTAACCTACACCTTAGTTGATCCACGCATTGATTTTGCAGGGAGACAGTAAGATGCGTCTTTCGCCCATTAATCAACGCCGTCTACATCGCTTTAAGCAACATAAACGCGGCTGGTACTCGTTATGGATCTTCTTATTCTTATTTGTCTTAACCCTAGGCGCTGAGTTTATTGCCAATGATAAACCCCTACTGGTCGAATATGATGGTGAATATTACTTTCCTATTGTAAAACGCTACCCTGAAACCGTATTTGCCGGTGAGTTTCCTCTACAAGCCAATTATAAAAGCCCCTATATCCAACAATTAATTGCTGAAAAAAATGGCTGGATGCTCTGGCCACCTATTCGTTTTAACTACGCCAGTATTAACTATGAGCTACAAGAGCCAGCCCCTGCTCGCCCTTCTAAACAAAACTGGTTAGGTACAGATGACCAAGGTCGCGATGTACTAGCTCGGGTTATTTATGGCTTTCGTATTTCCGTTGCTTTTGCGTTATTTCTAACACTGTGTAGCGCTGTGGTGGGCATTATTGTTGGCGCGATTCAAGGCTACTACGGCGGCTGGATTGATCTAATTGGACAACGTTTTATGGAAATCTGGTCAGGACTTCCCATGCTCTTTTTATTAATTATTATGGCGAGTTTTGTGCAGCCTAACTTCTGGTGGCTACTAGGCATTATGCTACTGTTTTCTTGGATGAGCCTTGTTGACTTAGTGCGTGCTGAGTTTTTACGTGGCCGCAATCTAGAATATGTCCGTGCAGCACAAGCCTTAGGTATGAGTGATCGTAAAATTATGTTTCGCCACATCCTCCCTAACGCCATGGTCTCCACTATGACCTATATTCCATTCTTAATTACAGGCGCAGTAGGCACCTTAACCGCCCTAGACTTTCTAGGATTTGGCCTTCCAGCGGGCTCAGCATCCTTAGGTGAACTGGTTGCGCAAGCCAAAGCCAATTTACAAGCACCTTGGCTAGGTATTACAGCCTTCACTGTGCTGGCATTAATGCTTAGCTTACTCGTCTTTATTGGGGAGGCGGCGCGCGATGCCTTTGACCCACGCAAATAACAACGCCTTACTTAGCGTTAAGCAATTAAGTATCAGTTTTGATAATGACTCTGGCAGCCGATCTATTATTGATAATGTCAGCTTTGATCTTCACAAAGGGCAAACGCTAGCGCTGGTAGGCGAAAGTGGCTCTGGCAAGTCAGTGACCGCCCATGCAATTTTACGACTACTGCATGCACAAGCGCGTTTTACCAGTGGGGAAATCATTTTTGATGGTCAAGACTTATTGCACATTCCGATAAAGGCTATGCAAAGCGTACGTGGCAGTCGGATTGCCATGATCTTCCAAGAGCCTATGACGTCACTCAACCCTTTACACACGGTTGGCAAACAAATTGCTGAAATGATCGCTCTGCATCAGCCCGTTACGAAGCAGCAAGCCTTTCAACGCGCGTTAGAGCTATTAACCTTAGTCGAGCTAAAAGATCCAGAACAGCGCTTAAAATCTTATCCGCACCAACTATCAGGCGGACAACGCCAACGCGTAATGATTGCTATGGCACTGGCCAACAACCCAGAACTATTAATTGCTGATGAACCAACCACTGCCCTTGATGTAACCATTGCCCAAAAAATTCTTGAGCTTTTATTGCGCCTGCAAGAGAAACTAGGCATGGCTATTTTACTGATTAGCCATGACCTTAACCTAGTTCGCCGCGTAACTAACTATGTGTGTGTTATGCAACGAGGCACACTAGTAGAGCAAGGTGAAACAGAGCAGGTTTTTACCTCACCACAGCATCCTTACACACGCATCTTGCTTGATGCCGAACCAGACGGAGAGCCAGCAACTACCACAGTAGGCAAAACACTACTCGAATGTAAAAACCTTAAAGTTTGGTTTCCGATCAAGCGTGGTTTTCTGCAACGCACAGTTAGCCATATTAAAGCAGTTGATGGCATAGATATTCAGTTGGCACAAGGCCAAACCCTTGGCGTGGTAGGAGAAAGTGGCTCAGGAAAATCCACCTTAGGTTTAGCCTTACTACGCTTGATAGACAGCCAAGGTCCTATTGTGTTTGCCGGTAACGCCCTACACTGTCTTGCCAATAAACAGCTACGCTCCTTGCGCCGACAGTTACAAATCGTCTTTCAAGATCCTTTTGGTAGCCTAAGCCCTCGGATGAGCGTAGCTGAAATTATAGGCGAAGGTTTAGACGTCCATAATATCGGTGATCAACAACAACGTGAGCAGGCAATCATACAGGTGCTTAACGAAGTAGGTCTTGATCCGCAAACACGCCACCGCTATCCGCATGAGTTCTCAGGCGGGCAACGCCAGCGCATTTCAATTGCGCGCGCATTGGTACTAAAGCCTCAACTGATTGTGTTAGATGAACCTACTTCTGCACTAGATCGCACAGTACAGAAGCAAGTTGTCACGTTATTACGTGACTTACAGGTCAAATACAACCTCACATACATATTCATTAGCCATGACCTTGCAGTGGTAAAAGCGCTCTGTCATCAGCTAATAGTAATGCGCGACGGTAAAGTCGTTGAATCTGGCAGTGCTAAATCAATATTTAGCCAGCCACAAGATAACTACACCCAACAATTGTTGGCTGCTGCTTTTTTAACGCAGCCAATAGAAGAAATCACTTGTAAAGAGGAATAACCATGGGATTTTTAACTGGAAAGCGCATTTTGATCGTAGGTGTTGCCAGTAAATTATCAATTGCATCAGGCATTGCTGCTGCCATGCACCGTGAAGGCGCAGAGCTAGCCTTCACCTATCAAAATGACAAGTTAAAAGGACGTGTAGAAGAATTTGCTGAAAGCTGGGGCTCAAACCCCAGCCTATGTTTTCCATGCGATGTAGCCAATGACGCTGACATCGAAAACGTATTTAAAGAACTGGCTAAACAATGGGACGGCCTAGACGGCATAGTACACTCCGTTGGCTTTGCACCAGGTGACCAACTAGACGGCGACTTTACTGAAGTAACCACACGCGATGGCTTTAAAATTGCACACGACATTAGTGCTTACAGCCTTGTAGCTTTAGCCAAAGCTGGCCGCCCATTAATGCAAGGGCGCAATGGCAGCATTCTAACGCTTAGCTACCTAGGAGCTGAGCGCACCATGCCTAACTACAATGTAATGGGCATGGCAAAGGCCAGCCTTGAAGCTGGCGTACGTTACCTCGCTGGCAGCCTTGGCCCAGAAGGTACGCGCGTAAACGCCGTATCTGCTGGCCCAATTCGCACATTAGCGGCTTCTGGCATTAAAAACTTCCGTAAAATGCTAAGCGCCAACGAAAAACAAACTCCACTTCGCCGCAATGTAACTATTGAAGAAGTAGGCAATGCTGGTGCCTTCCTTTGCTCCGACCTCGCCTCCGGCATCAGTGGCGAAATCCTCTACGTAGACGGTGGCTTCAACACCACCGCAATGGGTGCATTGGACGAGGAATAGATTAAAACTACTATGCAATTAGCACAGTGCCAACTAAGCTAATAAACTAAACTTAATCCTGTTATAAAAAAGCCCAGCATTTTTAGCTGGGCTTTTATTTGAGTTAAGATTATTTAGCTTTACGTAGCGAGCGGTTTGGTTTTACGTCAGCGTCGTTTTCGCTGCGTAAAATACGGCGGTTGGGTTGTGCATCATTTGGTTTACGGTGTTTACTTGTGTTGCCGCTATCACTGTTATTGGAGCGACGGCTGTTATTATATCTTGAGCCGCGACGCTCCGCGCCTTGTTCTCTGTTTTCTGTACGTGAGTTTCTTCCGCTTTGCTCAGGGCGAGTTCGACGCTGCTCGGTCTGTTTGCTACGGGCTGGGCGAGATTCGGTTTGTTCATTACTACCTGGGCGGTTTGAACGACGATTACTTGGTTTTTCGCGGCTAAATTCATCGCGGCCTTCGCGTTCTTCGCGTGGTTTAAAGCGTTGATTGTTATGCTTAGTACTCACTGGTTTAGCAATTTTGCGCTGTAAACGCTCTTGCTGGTCTTTGTCTTTTATAGTGCCTTCTGGTAAGGCTACAGGCTCTAGACCTACTTCTTTGCTGAGCACATCCAATTCATATTGGCTCATTTCGCGCCAGCGGCCTAAACGAATCTCTGAATTTAAAAAGACAGGTCCAAAGCGCACGCGTTTTAACCGGCTCACAATAACGCCTTGAGATTCCCATAAACGGCGTACTTCGCGGTTACGGCCTTCCATTACAACGCAATGATACCAACGGTTTAGACCATCACCTTCTGGGGCAACTTGAATATCAGTGAACTTAGCTGGGCCGTCTTCTAGTACTACACCATTTTTTAACGTTTCGATCATTTCGTCAGTGACTTCGCCACGCACGCGTACAGCATATTCGCGGTCCATCTCAAAGGACGGGTGCATCATGCGGTTTGCTAATTCACCGTCGGTAGTGAAGAGTAATAAACCTGAGGTATTAATATCTAAACGGCCTATATTAATCCAGCGTCCTACTTTAGGGCGTGGCAAACGATCAAAGATCGTTGGGCGCCCTTCAGGATCATTGCGTGTACAAACTTCGCCTTCGGGTTTGTTATAAATTAATACACGGCGAACACTTTGATTTACGTCTTCGCGCTTAAGAGGACGTTCATCAACAGTTATTTGATCTGTACTTTCAACGCGAGCACCTAAAGTAGCTATTTGGCCGTTTACTTTAATACGTCCGTTTTTAATCCATTGTTCAATTTCACGGCGTGAAGCTAAGCCTAGACGTGCTAGGACTTTCTGGAGTTTTTCGCCTGTGATTTCTGGCAGTTCTTGGTCTAGTAGATCTTCGCTCATGTGAGCACCTCGCGGTGAGTCTTAAATAAAGTGGCACATCATACAGGCTTGTATTAGATGTGCGAGATATAAATCACTCGGCGTGGCTGATGCGCCATGCTCGGTGAATTTTAGTGTTGCGTTTAAAGTCAGGATCCAATGTTTGGGCGCTGATTTCTACAACAGTATAGCGCTGCATTATGCTCTCATCTAACTCAAAACGGCGAAAGTTGTTCGAAAAATAGAGCACACCGTTTTTAGCTAAACGTTGCATTGCTTGGCTAATCAATTGTACGTGATCACGTTGCACATCAAATACACCTTCCATCCGTTTTGAGTTAGAAAATGTAGGTGGATCAATAAAGATCACGTCATATTCATTGCGATCTTGGGCAATCCATTGCATAACATCGCCTTGCTCTAAACGATGCTTATCAGAAAAGCCATTGAGTGCTAAATTACGTCTTGCCCAGTCTAAATAGGTTTTTGACAAGTCAACACTTGTACTACTACGTGCACCGCCTACAGCCGCATGCACAGTCACTGAACCTGTATAACAAAATAGGTTTAAGAAGCGCTTACCTTTAGCTTCTTGCTGGATTTTGCGCCGCATTGGGCGATGATCTAGAAATAATCCTGTATCTAAATAATCAGTTAAGTTTACAAGCAACTTAGCGCCTGCTTCTTGAACTTCAAAAAATTCGCCTTTTTGTGCTTGACGCTCATATTGACGCAAGCCTGCCTGACGTTCGCGCCGTTTAATGGCAATATGCTCAGCTTTTACACCTAACACGCTAGGTAAAGCAGCTATGACATCCAAAAAACGTGCTTGCGCTTTATTCTCATCAATCGTTTTAGGTGCGGCGTATTCTTGAACATGTACTTGGTTGCCATACACATCAATAGCCACTGCGTACTCTGGCATATCAGCATCATATAAGCGATAGCAGTCAATTTGTTCGTTTTTCACCCATTTACTTAATGCTTTAAGATTTTTCTTTAAGCGATTAGCAAACATTTGTGCGCCTTCACTTAATCGTGCTGGCTCTAAGGCATCAGCGAGTAATTTATCAGTTTGCGCAGCAGCATTATCACCCGTTACAAACTGATCTGTTTCCACTTTAAATAGCAACAGCTTACAAGGTAAAGCACCATTAAAAAAAGCATATTGCTTGTGGCTGCGTAGCCCCATGCGCTTGCCTAGCTGAGGTGCGCCTGTAAATACAGCGGCTTGCCAGTGCAAGCAATATTGGCGCAAGCGTTGTCCTAGATGTTGATATAAATAAAGCAAACTGGCTTCTTCGCCTAAGCGTTCACCGTAAGGCGGGTTACACACTACTAACCCTGTTTGATTTTTATCTGGATGCGGTTCAAAAGTAGCCAATTCACCTTGATAAATCTTAACCCAATCAGCTAGTCCAGCACGTTCAATATTATTGCGTGCTGGCTGAATTAATCGAGGATCAGCTTCATAACCACGAATCCAATTAGGTGTTTGGCTTAAACCCTGTACTGCTCGTTGCTGGGCTTCTTCTAACAAGCGCGTCCAAATGCTTGGAATGTGCCCTTGCCAGTGAGTAAAGCCCCACTCTTGACGTTTTAAGTTCGGTGCAATATCAGCAGCGATCATTGCGCCTTCCACTAGAAAGGTGCCTACACCGCACATTGGGTCTGTCAGTGCAGCACCTTGCTTGGCTAAGTCTTTCCAACCTGATCGAATAAGTATCGCTGCTGCAAGGTTTTCTTTTAATGGCGCCGCGCCTTGCTGCAAACGATAACCGCGTTGATGTAGGCTGGTACCTGATAGGTCTAGGGATACAACCACAGCATTGCGCTGCACATGTACGTTAATGCGTAAATCTGGATTGCGCTTTTCAATGCTTGGACGATTCCCTAAACGATCCCTCAACCGATCAACAATCGCATCTTTAACCTTTAATGCGCCAAAATGCGTATTATCAATGCCTGCCCCCTTGCCTGAGAACTCAATAGCCATGGTGCTTTGGTTGGTTAAATGATCGGCCCAATCCATTTCATAGATACGTTGATACAGCTCATCTGCGGTTTTTGCATCAAATTTATGAATAACTAATAGTACGCGATTAGCTAAGCGCGACCAGAGGCATAAGCGGTATGCTGTTTCTAATGTACCTTGCCCTTGTACTACGGCCACTCGCTCGCGTGCCGCTTGCAAGCCTAGCTCGGTGGCTTCTTCAACCAGTAACCCTTCTAGGCTTTTAGGGCAAGTTAAAGAAAGTTCATACAATTGAGACATAGCAATACCGCCTTTAAAAATTTCCACGCAGTATAAAGCGCCCAGCCAAAAGCGCTAGACTTTGGACTTAATCTTTTACTTTATTTTTATCTGTAGTTGAGTAAAAAATAGCCTTATCTGCTGTTAGATTACAAATCAGTTAACAAAAGTAACATTTAAAATAGAGAAAAGCTTATGTTGCACCTATTTCAAGCAGATAAAAAACAGTAACTTAGCCAAATATGCATAAAAAAATATTTATTTATAACTTTTTGGCAGTTTCTATTTCATGTCATACCTATTACAAGAGTAGTGTTGCATGTGCAACCTAATCCTATTAACCCTCTATCTGTTTAATTAAATCAATAAAGCAATATCCCAATAACCCACTAGAGATATCTGTGAGGCAACCGCTTTATGAGACGATTGAAAAGAAACCCCCTGACTCGCGCATTTATTCGCGGCTACCAAAACGGTTTAACTGGAAAATCCAAGGATTGCTGTCCATTCAATACAACTTCTGCTCGACAGGCTTGGCTTAATGGCTGGCGTGAAGGACGTAGTGATCAATGGGATGGGCTGACGGGCACAGCTGGCCTGCATCGTTTTAATGAGCTCAATGCTGTAGGTTGACAGCCGCTAAAAGGCAGCTAAATTAGCTGCCTTTCTATGACTTAAAATTTTCGAGCTGGCTGCTTTGCAATCGCATCTACAGATTGGCGAATTAAGTCAGGCCCTTGGTAAATAAAGCCTGAATAAATTTGCACTAAACTCGCTCCAGCTGCAATTTTTTCAGCAGCATGCTGCCCTTCAGTTATTCCCCCTACCGCAATAATTGGCAGTTTCCCCTTCAAATTCTCTGCTAGGACACTAACAACATGCGTGCTTTTATGCCGTACAGGAGCGCCAGACAAGCCACCTGTTTCATTGGCATACGCCATACCTTCCACACCAATACGCTCAACCGTTGTATTAGTAGCAATGACAGCATCCATACCTGTCTCTAGCAAAATCTGTGCAACCTGTTGAATTTCCTCGTCGGTCATATCAGGGGCAATTTTTATCGCAATAGGCACGTGACGCCCATACAACGAAGTAAGATAGGTTTGCTTGTCGTGTAGGGTTTCAAGGAGTTGACGTAATACGTCGCCAAATTGCAAGGAACGTAAACCTGGGGTGTTAGGTGAGCTAACATTTACAGTGACATAGCTGGCATAACCATAGACTTTTTCCAAGCAATACAAATAGTCTTCAGCAGCCCGTTCTACGGGGGTACTAAAATTTTTGCCAATATTAATTCCTAATACACCACGGTACTTTGCTGCCTGTACACGCTGCAACAAATAGTCCACACCTTTATTATTAAAGCCCATGCGATTAATAATGGCTTGCGCTTGTGGCAATCTAAATAGTCTAGGTTTAGGATTACCTGGTTGTGCCCGTGGTGTAACTGTGCCTATTTCAATAAACCCAAAGCCCATTTGTGACAGACCATCAATTGCTTCGCCATTTTTATCAAGTCCAGCGGCAAGGCCTACAGGGTTGGGAAACTGTATCCCCATCACATTTACAGGACAAGCGGGAACTTTCTTTGATAAAAGAGGGACAATACCTAGTCGCCCAGCGGCTCCAATTAAGTCTAGTGATAACTCATGAGATGTTTCAGGGGAAAACTTGAATAATAAATTTCGCGCAAAGCTATACATGGCAAGAGGCATCAATGGTGAATATAAGAAAGAAGGATAAGTATACTAAAATCTTTGGCTACTTCGCATTTTTTACAAAATAAGCCTAATTTTAGCGTGGCTTTTTTATATATTTCGTGAGCGAGCTCAGATTTGTACTGAGTAAAACAGTTAAACTTACACTGCACAATGGAACTATGCAAAAAATTGATGGAGGAATAGGCAGTACTATGTTGCAATCAATACTACGTCTAACAACAAAATTGACGCGGCGTGGTCAGTCAGCCAGTTTTTATAAACAGCTTGAAGAGGCTGTTGATCTCCCCTATGCCCCACTTTTTGCTCCTAAGTTTGATATTTTTCTACCTAGGTGCATTGCTATTCAACGTCTAATCCAATTGCCTAGTAATGGCTTATCAGGTCCTGTACAGCAAGATAAAGAGCAGGCTTACAATTATTTAAAGCATATTGTGACTACCACTACAGTAGAAAATCCTGTGTTTTCTATTGCTGATTTTGATGGCATTAATTGCCCTCCAGTGATACCTGAACTGGCCAATAGTCTTCAAACCTTTTCTAAAAGCTTTTACTGTCGTGATGCACGCATTTTAAGCTACAAGGATTTTGAAGCTGCTTTAAAATTATGCTTTGTTGATAAATATACACCTATTACTGTTGAGCAAGTTGGCTGGCTAAATGACAGCTATTTTTGGAATGCACGCCCCAATGCTAGTTTGGCCCATTTTGTTTGCGCACAAAATTATGCTCGTTTACGTAAGCTTGACACCGCAGTGCCTGTTATTATTCAAAAACATAGCATTAACGCCATTGCACTATCCCAGCTAAAAGCAAGTTATCACATTATTTCAATGCCACATGAGACCTGGAGTCATCCTGCTTTTATGTCGTTTTTAATCAAATGTGAACTGCCATATGCCCGCCTAGCTATTAGCCGCGCTCCCTATCCGTATATTGAATGGCTTCTGTTGCCACGTAACCATAGCCACTCCAATTTATTGGCTGAAAGCTTACTTGAAGCTGGAGCACCCGACGTTATGGCTTACCTGCAAAAACTTTAGGCTACCTTTCATCCTGATTTACACTCAGTACTTGCCATTTGCTATTTACTGTATATAATCACAGTCAATGATTAAAAATACAGAGTACTGCCATGATCAAACTGACTAAACGCCAAACGGAAATTTTAAATTTCCTAAAGGACTGGATTGAAACCAATGGTTTTCCTCCAACTCGTGCTGAAATCTCCAAAGAACTTGGCTTTCGCTCTCCTAATGCCGCAGAGGATCATTTAAAAGCATTGGCACGCAAAGGCGCTATAGAAATGACCCCTGGTGCTTCACGTGGTATTCGTATTACTGAACCGTTCGACGATGAGCCTGTAACATCTTTAGCCAGTAATGATAATGAGCTTCCTATTATTGGCCGTGTAGCCGCTGGTAGCCCTATCCTTGCGGAACAACACATTGAAAGTACGTGCAAGATTAACCCTGATTTTTTTCATCCTCAAGCTGACTATTTGCTACAAGTACGTGGTATGAGTATGAAAAACATCGGTATTTTTGATGGCGATTTACTCGCTGTACATACCACTAGAGAAGCACGTAACGGCCAAGTCATCGTAGCCCGCATAGATGACGAAGTTACGGTAAAGCGCTTTAAACGTGAAGGTAATACCGTATGGCTTTTAGCTGAAAACGAAGAGTTTGCGCCTATTAAAGTTGATTTAACTTCTCAAGAATTTGTCATTGAAGGCTTAAGCGTGGGCGTTATTCGCCGATAAGGAGAACAGCTATGCAATTTCAAACAGCAACCCAACATGCTCAGTTACCGTTATTTGCTTCTTTTAATACATCTGTATCGCCTGCGGTTTCTGTTGTACGTAAAGCTTCTCCTGAAACAGCTACTAATGCCTCAGATTTTTTTAGTGAAATCAGTTTACAGGGCAGTGAACATCAGTGTTTGCACTTATTAGCGCCTATGTTGCGCGCACTAAGTGAAGAACAAGGTGAGCGTTGGCTAACATTTATTTCCCCACCCGCTGCACTAACCCAGCAGTGGTTACGCGATGCAGGGTTAAACCGTGAGCGGATATTAATTCTACGCCCAAGCGGCTTACAAAGTAGTCAAGAATTAGCCTGTGAGGCATTGCGTTTAGGCAAAAGCCATACTGTTATTAGCTGGCTAAACCCTTTAGTACCTAGCGCCCAACGCAAGCTTATTCGAGCAGCTCGCTTAGGCGAATCGCAAAGCCTAAATATTAAGCATCCCTTCTCAATCTAAGCACCCTACTTAGATTGATTACCGCACAGTGCTGCAAAGCATTGTGCGGTTTTTTTATTAGCCTAATGTTTGGCTATATTGTTTTTCCCACTCTTTAGTTTCTTTTTTAGAAACGCCGCCTAGAACCTCTAAAGCCTGACGCAAACGAAAGCGTGTAATATCAGGCCCTAAAATTTCCATAGCATCCAATACAGAAACCGAGCTGGCTTGCCCACTGATAGCGACAAACATTAAAGGCATAATGTCACGGAGTTTCAATTCAAGTGCAGCACCAACAAGATTAATACATTCTGTAATGGCGTCTTTATTCCATTGGCGCAAGGCTTCCAGTTTCCAAAGCACAAATTGCATTGTTTGGCGTACTTGTGCTTCGTCTAGTTTCTTATGTGCATACTGTTCTTTGCTGGTTTGTACTTGACCGCTAAAGAAAAATCCCGCTAAAGGTGCAATTTGGCTAAAGTTTTCAACTCGACCTTGAACATGAGGCGCAATTTTCATCAAATGTTCAGTATTGAACGCCCATTTCTGAACCTCTTTAGCAAAGTCTTCTACACTTAAATCACGTACCCATTGTCCGTTTAGCCAAGATAGTTTTTCCAAATCAAAAATAGGGCCGCCTAATGAAACACGATTAATATCAAAGTGCTCAATCATTTCATCTAATGAAAATTTTTCACGCTCATCTGGCATTGACCAGCCCATGCGTCCTAAGTAGTTCAATAAGGCTTCTGGCAAATACCCCATATCACGATAGAAGGTAATACACGTAGGATTTTTACGCTTAGAAAGTTTGCTCTTATCGGGGTTGCGCAATAATGGCATATAACAAAGCTCTGGTTGCTCCCAGCCAAAATACTCATAAAGCTTAATGAGTTTTGGTGCTGAGGGTAGCCACTCTTCGCCTCGTAACACATGGGTAATTCCCATTAAATGGTCATCCACCACATTGGCTAGGAAGTAGGTGGGCAGGCCGTCAGCTTTCATTAGTACCTGCATATCCATACGATCCCAGCCAATTTCAACTTCGCCGCGCAACATGTCTTTTACGACACAGACGCCTTCAGTGGGGACTTTCATACGTATTACATGAGATTCACCCGCCGCTACTCGCCGTTGCGCTTCACCAGCTTCAATATGCATGCAATGTCCATCATAACGAGGCGTTTCCTTATTGGCCATTTGCTCAGCACGTACAGCATCAAGGCGTTCAGATGAGCAAAAACATGGAAAAGCATGCCCTTTATCTACTAATTCTTGGGCATATTTTTTATAAATAGGCGCGCGCTCACTCTGTCTATACGGGCCATGCGGACCACCTATATCAGGACCTTCATTCCATTCAATACCTAACCAACGCAGCGCTTGATAAATTTGTTCTTCCGATTCACGCGTTGAGCGTACTTGATCAGTATCTTCAATACGTAAAATAAATTCACCGCCATGCTGACGCGCAAAGCATAGGTTAAATAAAGCAATATAAGCAGTGCCTACGTGTGGATCACCAGTAGGAGAAGGAGCAATGCGTGTACGAACCGTGGCCATGAAAGTTCTCAATAAAACGAAAATAAAGTGTTATCTTAACAAAGCCTTGCGCCTCACTGCTAGTTTCCTCATATAGACTTGTTAAACCTAATGACTTTTTACATTAACAAAGGCTTAAGGCTTTTATACTTTAATTGAAAACTAGATTGCCCCATAGATTTTGTTACACTCTTGAGTATCAACAAAGAATACCCTGCTCAAAACAAGCTGCTGTGATTTTGTATAGAACTTAATTCTTTCAGCGCATTGCAGCTAAAGAAATTCGTTATCTAGCAAGCTCTCCAATCTAACCCTTATGTTTTTTTAACGAGAAGTTTTAATCACTATAAATCAATGGCAGTCATACTTAGATGACAACTTGCTTCTACATGCTGGTTAAAGGAGCCAAGCCACTCCGCATCCAAACAGATGATTTCCTTTAAGCTGAGTAAGTAAGATTGCAAGAACCAAATGTATAAGATTATAAAAATCACTTGTAGCAGCAGCTAAATTCAAGTTTTACCTTTGCTAGCTTAGGGTCGCAAACTTTCACTGCTTTGCTGTCTTTTGTTCTAAAACCTTCACAAAGTGCTCAGACAGATCAAAGCGACTTGGTTTAAACAGCTTGTAGCTCTTTACTGTTAAAGCCTTAAGCTAGTATTAGTAGCAAAAAACTTACAAAGCAGTAAACTATGGCTTTACCTAAAGTATTGCTATGAACCTATATAAACCTAGTCCTACAGCACTTATTATTATCTCTTTTGCTGCTGTTTATTTGGGCTGGGGTACAACTTACCTTGCCAACCACTTTTTATTGGAAGAAATCCCGTCTTTTGTCATTGGCTGTATCCGTTTTGGGTTAGCGGGTAGCCTTGCCTTAATTTGGGTGATTGTTCGCGGGCAATTTCGTTTGCAAAAAAGTGACATCATTAGTGCATTAATTGGTGGATTAATGCTCATTGCCGTTGGCCAAGGTGCGCTCATTTATGCCAACCAATTTATTGCAACAGGCATGGTTGCCATGTTATGTACAGCGCTGCCACTGTGGAGCGTTCTACTAGAATGGTGCTTAGGTGATCGCCCACCAGTTAAAACCTTAATTGGCTTACTCATTGCCATGCTAGGTATTAGCTTACTGGTCGGCAACACTTTTGGTGAGACTACAGGCTGGCAGCAATGGTTTGCCATGGGGTTAGTACTAGGCTGCACTTTGCTATGGGCAATGGGAGGTTGGTTACTAGGAAAACGGCCGCCCTTTCGTTCTAATTGGCTAGGAATGGCCTTGCAGATGCTAGTAGGTTCCTGTGCTCTCGCTATTTTAAGTAGCTTACATAACGACTGGGAAAAATTCAGCTGGCAAGCACTTTCTGCTCAAAGTTGGTGGTGGATGGTCTATTTAGTATTGCCTGTTAGTTTAGGTGTGTTTCCTGCGTATTATTGGTTATTACGCAATGTTCGCTTAAGCACAGTGTCCACCTTTGCATTTGTAAACCCTATGGTGGCCTTATTATTAGGCTGGCTGGTGCTTGACGAGCAATTAAACACCAGCGCTTTATTAGCCTGTGCTATTACCTTAAGTGGGGTGGTTTTGTTAATTCTTGGCCGATCAAGGCGCAAACCTCTCAATTAAAGCGTAAGTAGTACATCACGCAGCTTACTAATTTCATCACGCCATAAAGCAGCTTGTTCAAACTCAAGATCACGAGCAGCTTTAAACATCTGCTCTTCAAGCTGTTTAATCCGTTTCTCAACCTGAGCTGGTGTTTGCAAGGCGGCATAATCACCTGCATCTTCGGCTACTTTGGCTAGTTTTCTACGTTGATTACGCGCCCCAGGAACAACAGCACCCTCCATAATGTCACGTATATCTTTGACTACGCCTTTAGGTACTATGCCATGTGTTTGGTTAAAGTTAATTTGTTTCGTTCTACGGCGATCCGTTTCATCTATTGCCCGTTGCATAGAGCCTGTTATATGGTCAGCATACAAAATAGCCTTACCATTTAGGTTACGAGCCGCCCGTCCTATGGTTTGAATTAATGAGCGCTCTGAACGTAAAAAGCCTTCTTTGTCTGCATCTAATATAGCAACCAAAGAGACCTCTGGCATATCCAAGCCTTCTCGCAATAAGTTGATGCCCACTAACACATCAAAGACTCCCATGCGTAAATCCCGAATAATTTCTACCCGTTCTACTGTATCAATATCAGAGTGTAAGTAGCGCACTCGCACCTCATGACTACTTAGGTAATCGGTTAAATCCTCAGCCATACGCTTAGTTAACGTAGTAACTAAAATGCGTTCATTTACAGCTACACGTTGGTGAATTTGTGATAACAAGTCATCCACCTGAGTAGACGCTGGACGAATTTCTATTTCTGGGTCAATTAATCCTGTTGGACGTACTACCTGCTCGACTACTTGCCCTGCATGCTCAGCCTCATAGGGGCCTGGGGTGGCTGAGACAAAAATAGTTTGCGGGCTAATCGCTTCCCACTCCTCAAAACGCAGTGGTCGATTATCTAAAGCAGAGGGTAAACGAAAGCCATATTTGACTAAGTTTTCTTTGCGTGAGCGGTCGCCTTTATACATAGCGCCTACTTGCGGCACACTAACATGCGACTCATCTATCACTAATAATGCATTATCTGGCAGATAGTTATATAAGGTTGGCGGTGGCGCACCTGCTGGCTGCCCTGATAAATACCTTGAGTAATTTTCAATACCACTGCAATAACCCAGCTCTAACATCATTTCCATGTCAAACTGCGTACGCTGCTCCAAGCGCTGCGCTTCTACTAGCTGATCGTTCTCACGCAAATAGCAGAGGCGCTCAGCCAGTTCTTCACGTATACCATCAACGGCAGCTAATAATTGTTCTCGTGGCGTGACATAGTGTGTTTTAGGGTAGAACGTAAAGCGTGGTAATTTGCGAAAAACCTCTCCTGTGAGCGGATCAAAAGCACTGATACTTTCAATTTCGTCATCAAACAATTCCACGCGCACAGCTTCTAGCTCAGACTCAGCTGGAAAGATATCAACCACATCACCACGCACGCGAAAAGTAGCTCGTGAAAAATCTATTTCATTACGGGTATATTGTAATTCAGCTAAACGCCGCAAGAGTTCACGCTGATCCATACGATCACCACGGTCTAGATGCAGCATCATTTTCAAATAGGTTTCTGGGCTACCTAAACCATAAATGCAAGATACTGTAGCGACAATAATAGTATCAGGCCGCTCTAACAGTGCCTTAGTAGCGGATAAACGCATTTGCTCAATATGATCATTGACTGAGGCATCTTTCTCAATAAAGGTATCTGAGGCGGCTACATAGGCTTCTGGTTGATAGTAATCATAGTAAGAAACAAAGTACTCAACAGCATTTTCAGGGAAAAAACTTTTAAACTCGCCATAGAGCTGTGCTGCTAAGGTTTTATTGGGTGCCAAAACTAGCGTTGGCCGTTGTACTTGCTGGATCACATTCGCGATGCTAAATGTTTTACCTGAACCTGTAACACCCAACAATGTTTGATGAGCTAGCCCTGCTTCAATACCCATGACCATTTGCCGAATGGCCTCAGGCTGATCACCGGCTGGGGTATAGTTAGTTACCAGTTTAAACTGCGACATGCCAACTCCTGCACCACTAAATCTCGAAAAAATGCAACTCGTACTCGCTAAATATGCGTGACTATAATACTCTTAGAAACGTTCTGCGTCCTAACCTATTCTGCGACGCGTTGTTCCCTATTAATTAAACTGTCGAGCTGCCGAACATGAGTCTGTTCTCTGCCGTCGAAATGGCGCCCCGCGACCCAATTTTGGGTTTAAACGAAGCCTATAACGCTGATTCGCGTGCGAATAAAGTAAACTTAGGCGTTGGTGTGTATTACAACGAAGAAGGTCGTATTCCTGTACTTCGTGCTGTAGCCACCGCTGAAAAAGCTTTAGCTGAAACTAATAGCCCACGCGGTTACTTACCTATTGATGGTATTAACACCTATGACAGCGCTGTGCAAAAGTTACTATTTGGTAACAATAGCCAATTAATTACGGATAAACGCATAGTCACCACGCAAGCTGTTGGTGGCACTGGCGGTTTAAAAACAGGGGCTGATTTTTTAAAGCAACTAACACCTAATGCTAAAGTAGCTATTAGCAGCCCTAGCTGGGAAAACCACCGCGCATTATTTACCAATGCTGGGTTTGAAGTGGTTGAATACCGTTATTACAACGAAAATACGCATAATGTTGATCGTGAAGGTTTTTTCGCTGATCTAAAAGCACTTCCAGAAGGCACTATTGTTGTGCTGCATGCGTGCTGCCATAACCCTACTGGAGCAGATTTAACGCTTAACGATTGGCAAACTGTATTAGATATTTGCCAAACACGTAAACTTATTCCTTTTATGGACATAGCCTATCAAGGTTTTGCCCAAGGCCCTGATGAAGATGCTGCCCCTGTTCGCTTATTTGCTGAATCAGGCTTACGCATTTTTGTTTCTAGCTCATTTTCTAAGTCTTTTTCATACTATGGTGAGCGCGTTGGTGCTTTATCCATTGTATGTGCTGATGCTGATGAAGCAAAACGCGTACTCTCGCAGGTCAAACGTGTTATTCGCACCAATTACTCCAACCCTCCTACTCATGGTGCGCGTATTGTTAGCAATGTGCTAAATAATCCTGAATTAAAAGCGCTGTGGGAGGAAGAACTCACAGAAATGCGTGTGCGTATTCGTACCATGCGCGAGCTTATGGTAAAAAAACTCGCAGAGAAAGGCGCTAAACGTGACTTTAGCTTTGTTATGCAACAACGTGGTATGTTTTCTTATTCTGGATTAACTGCTGATCAAGTTGAACGGTTACGTACGGAATTTGGTATTTATGCTGTAAACACAGGTCGAATCTGTGTAGCTGCGTTAAATATGAATAATATTGACCTCGTAACTGACGCTATTATTGCTGTTTTGTAAACTCGCTAATAGACAAAAGGGCTATCTTAGATAGCCCTTTTTTGCATCTAGATATCAACTATTTTGCATATACTCACGAATAAAGGCGGTATAAAACACTCTTTTTCCCACGATAACTTTTGAAAACGACAAGCTACAGTCTTTATAAGTTCGGTCCTTACGCATAATTTTTAAAGTACGCCTTTGCCCACGATATTGGGCTGTAGTATGGCGGTTTTCAGACACAAAGGAATCAAACTCCTGTTGTAAGCTCTCTGGCACTAAATGATGCATTGACTGAGCTAAAATCTCATGCTTTGCATAGCCCCATAAATTTTCAGCGGCTTGATTAAAAATAATTACTTGGTTCATTTCATTAATAACTACTACAGCATCAATTGCCTGCTCTAAGGTTTGCATGAATAACTGATAGTTTTCCTCTGGTGTAGCACGCAATAGCATGCGTTGTAAGCTGCTAGCAGCTGTATCAATTTGGGCATTATTAATTAGGATTTCTGTAGCTTTATCGGCTGTCAGTGGCCGCCCCAATAAGTAACCTTGCAAATAATCACAGCCTAAGTTTTCCAAAAAGCTTTTTTGCTCTAAGGTTTCTACACCTTCTGCAACCACTGACATATTAAAGGTGTGCGCTAACGTAATAATAGAAGCAACCATCATGGCATCTGGCGATCCAGGCTGAATATTTTCAATAAAGCCTTGATCAATTTTTAAAATATTAGCTGGCAAATAACGCAAATATAATAAGCTTGAATAACCTGTCCCAAAATCATCAATCGCCAATAATACGCCTAAGTTAGCAAGGTTATTTAAGGTCGTAATACTATGCTCGACATCATGCATAGCTACAGACTCTGTGACTTCTAAAATCACACAGTCTGCTGGTACAGTTATATGGTTTAAGCACCAGCGCACGTAAGCAACAAAATTAGCATCAAGCAATTGGGCGGCAGAAATATTGATGCTCATTTTTATCGCACTAAAGCCAAGATCATGCCAAGCTTTCAACTGCATCAAGGCCTGCTTAATAATCCAATGCCCTAAACAGATAATCGCACCGTATTTCTCGGCTGTGGGAATAAATTGGATAGGTGGAATAATACCCCGTTCTGGGTGCTGCCATCGGGTTAGCGCTTCAAAGCTAAAAACACCTCCGTTCCAGCTATTAAACTTTGGCTGATACTCAAGAAAAAACTGGTTTTCCTCAATAGCCACATGCATTTCACGGACAAATTCCGCCACTTGCTGTTGAATTTGGTTACTGGAGTAGCCTGCAATAAAGTACTGATTCAGCCCCATAGCAACGGCTTTATACAATGCACTGCCTGCACTATTAATGATATCCTTGCTGGTTAGCCCATGATCTGGGCATAAGGCAATGCCTATATTGCATTCAATATGAATATTTTTTTTATTAATTTGAAATGCTGAGGAAACAGCAAGAATTAGCCCAGATGCTAGCGCACAGAGTTGTTTGTAGTCTGTTTGCATAGAGACAAAAGCAAACTCATCCCCTTCCAAACGAGAAAGTACAACTTGTTCTTCTGCAACACAGTCTAAGATCCGTTGCTGAACTTGAGCTAAAAAAAGCTCAAACTCTTTACTGGTTAACTGTATCGATAGCTCAGTGCCTGCCACACTAATGATAAATACAGAAAAAGACTGGTTATGCACACGTGCTTGATCGACGATTTTCTCTAAATAATGCTTAAAGTTTCGACGCGCTGGTAATTGTTTGTTCAACGTCATTACCGGCAATTCAGGTGTTTTTTCTTCTAGTTTTTTTAACGACGAATCTAGTGCTTTCTTTTGTCTTCTCAGACAAGACACTATAACGAGCAATAAAATCAGAAATCCACTACCTAAGTACAGCACATGCATTAAAAACTGATCATGCATTTTATTACCTTAAGTTTACTCAACTACTAAATGAGACCGTGCCATCCTGACAAGAAAAAGGCCAGAGTGCTTATGTCTGGCCTTATGAACTAAGCAAGCGTTTTGCTAATAACTTCAAACACATCAGCAGAAAGCTGTGCTTTTGCTTTAATACGCTCTAATTGAGCACGCATTAAGGCTTGGCTGTGTGGTTTAAAACGACGCCAACGTGTTAATGGTGTTAGCATCCGCGCTGCTATCTGTGGGTTTAAGCTATCTAGGGCTATCACTTGATCAGCTAAGAAAGCATAACCACTACCATTATCGTCATGGAAGTGTAACAAATTTTGGTTAGCAAACGCGCCTATTACAGCACGAACTTTATTAGGATTTTTTAGGCTAAACAAATCATGCGCCATTAATGCACGTAAATGCTCTAAATCGCCAGCTTTAGGTGAGCTTGCCTGTACGCTAAACCATAGATCCATCACCAAAGAATCATGTGCAAATTCTTTTGAAAAACTCGCCAATACCGCATCTGACTTAGCACGCGATAAGCCATTGACTAAATACGACAAGGCAGCTAAGCGTTCAGTCATATTATCTGCTGTTTCAAACTGTTGAAGGCATAAATCTTCCATGTCTTCACTGCCTGTTAACATGGCATATTTTAACGCTATGTTTTGCAGGCTACGACGGGCGAAATGCTCCGCCTCGGCAATATAAGGTGTTTGAGCAGAGATAGTGCTTAGTTCTAAGTAAAGTTCATGGAACTCTTCATAAAAGCTAGTGGCAATATGCTTACGTACTAAATCACAGGCTTTACAAATAGCACCCGCATCAGCTTCTGGGATTTGCTCGATAACATAGGCTTCACTTGGCAACGTAAACATCTGTGCAACAACGGCTTGATCTAAGCGTGAATCCGCTAAAACGGCAGATAACGCTTTGATTAACCGACCATCAATCTGTACTTCTTGGTTATTGATGATTTGCTCAGTCACCTCTTTGAGTACCGCCAGCGCCAGCTGTTGACCAGCCTCCCAACGATTAAAACTATCGTTATCGTTTGCCATCAAGAACATCAGTTGATCGCGGCTATAGTTATACTGCAAGATGACTGGCGCTGAATAACCACGTAGCAATGAAGGTATTGGCTGCTGAGGTACGTTACTAAAGGTCAGCGTTTGTTCTGCCTGGGTGATAGCAAAGACACGCTCTGTACCTTGCGCATTTACTTCATCCGCCAATTGAATCGGCATATCTAAACCACAACCACCGACCAACCCCATCTTCACTGGAATAACCAAAGGCTGCTTTTCTGTTTGATTGGGTGTGGCTGGGCAACTTTGCTCAAAATGCAGTTTATAGGTTTGGCTAGCCGCATCATACTCATCTGTCACCTGTAAACGCGGAGTACCTGCTTGGCTATACCAACGTTTAAATTGAGTAAGATCGATACCGCTCGCGTCCTGCATAGCTGCGACAAAGTCATCACAGGTTACGGCCTGCCCATCATGTCGCTGAAAATAAAGATCAGAGCCTTTACGGAAATTTTCAGCGCCTAATAACGTATGTATCATGCGTACTACTTCAGCACCTTTCTCATAAATGGTGACGGTATAGAAGTTGGAAATCTCCATGTATTCAGCAGGTCGCACAGGGTGCGCCATAGGGCCTGCATCTTCGGCATATTGGTGAGTACGTAAGAAAGCGACATCTTCCATGCGCTTCACTGGGCGTGAGTTCATATCGGCGGAGAATTCGCTGTCACGGAAAACCGTAAAGCCTTCTTTTAATGATAACTGAAACCAATCACGGCACGTGACACGGTTACCTGACCAATTATGAAAGTATTCATGCGCTACCACCCCTTCTACACGCTGAAACGCAGTGTCTGTTGCAGTTTGCGCTTTAGCTAACACACAGCTTGAGTTAAAAATATTCAAGCCTTTGTTTTCCATAGCCCCCATATTAAAGTCATTAACCGCCACTATCATAAAAATATCTAAGTCATATTCACGACCATAGACTTGTTCATCCCAACGCATGGACTTTTTCAGGCTGTTCATCGCATGCTGACATTTATCAATATTTTCAGGCTCAACAAAGATGCGCAAGGTAACCTCACGCTGACTCATAGTGGTAAACTTATCTTCAACACACCATAGATCACCGGCAACTAACGCAAACAAATACGCCGGTTTTGGAAAGGGATCTTGCCATGTAGTCCAATGGCGCTCGCCTTCCTCACCGCTAGCAACCAAATTACCATTGGATAACAGCACAGGGTAGCCTTGTTGTTCTGCAGTAATAGTCGTCGTAAAGCGGCTCATCACATCTGGGCGATCTAAGTAGTACGTAATTTTACGAAAACCCTCAGCCTCGCATTGGGTACAAAACATCTTGCCAGACTTGTACAAGCCTTCTAATGCTGTGTTATTTTGCGGTTCAATACGTACTGTAGAATCAATGGTAAATTCAGCCGTTGTTGGCTGTAAGCTAATATCTGTTTCTGTGAGCTGATAATCATTCGCCGTTAGCTCTTGATCATTTAATGCAATACGCTCCAGTACTAACTCTTGCCCAACCAAGGTTAATACTGGCAGTTGTGCATCTAATTCAGGGTTACGTTGCATTATCAATTGAGCATGTACAAGCGCATAGTCTTCATGCAAGTCAAAGGTAAGATGGGTTTCTTTAATTAAATAGTCAGGCGCTTGGTAATCGCTCAAACGTATTGTTTTTGGTTGATCTGTGCGCATTTAGTAACCCATCCTTAAAACAATGTGGTGTCGTTTACGCTTAACACCATTTGATAAGCAGTATATTTACGAATATTAATAACGCCTGTATCGAAAATAAGATACTGGCCTTTTATGCCTAATAATATACCCTCGACAATAGGGTTTTTATCAAGATTAAAACTACTAATCTTTACCGGATATTCCAGTACAGGATATTGTAAAAACAAGCTCTCCCGTTGTTCAAACGGCTGAATCGCTTGTAATCCAAAGCGCTGTTGTAATTGATAAATACTAGCTTCACAGCGGCTTAATAACTGATCACGCTGAGCGGCCATATCCAGCTGCTTTGCATCATTTTTTAGCATAGCACGCCAATTTGTTCGATCACTAACATGCTCACGCAAGGCATCCTCAATTAGGCCTGATTGCTGTCTAGTCGCTACACGAAAAATAGGCAAACCTTGTGTAGCACCTTGATCTATCCAGCGTGTTGGAATTTGAGTAGCACGTGTGATGCCTACTTTTAACGCTGAGGAGTTAGCCAAATAAACAATGTGGTCTGACATACAAAATTGCTCAGCCCAGCTCGGTTCACGGCAAGTACCTTGTTCATAATGACAACGTTCAGGCGCCATCATACAGCTATCACATTGTGCTAGTGTCTGAAAACAATTCCAACAATAGCCTTGGCCAAAACTAGTTTTGGTTTTATGCCCGCAATGGCAACACAAAATACTACTTAAATATTCAAGCTTTAAATGCTTACCTAAATACGGACTTAATTGAATACGCTGCTCACCTAAAACGAGCTGATACTCAATAGGATCAGCAAGCTGTGTCTGCATTTTTTCTAGGCTACCGCGAGCTAACTCCAACATTAATGTAATGTTCCTTTTGCGGGCGCAAATAAGCTATCATCTGATGCTGTCTTTTTACTTTTTGAGCCGCACTCTTGCCCACCCATGTAGCCTGTCCGCTGATCTTCTGGAAGATTTTGTTGTTCCCAAGCAATAATTGCCATCATTACAGTTTCTTTTTGTTCTTGCGTTAAACGACGTCCATCTGGCCATTTGCTCAGCTCAAGTGCCGTTTTAAACTGCTGATAGGTGTTTTCATCTAAATTTGCTAATAATTCTACAAAATCTTGCATCGCCGATTCCTAATACCTAATAAGAGCGTCGTTTTGCTAGCCAACCAAATAAAGCGCCAGCTAAACAACCTGAAATTAACCCGCCTAGGTGGGCTGCATTGGCTATTTTGCCAAGTCCCATCGCACCTAGAATACCTGTCATACAGACCACTAGCCATACTAGCATCATGACGATAATAGCACGTGGCAAATCGGCAAAAACACTGGGAATAAAACGATTATAAATCCAGCAATAGCCTAATAACGCATAAATCAAACCAGACAAGCCACCAAAAAAAGGGGAAGGTTCATAAATAAACTGCGCTGCATTGGCTATAAAACCTGTTAGCAATGCCAATAGCATAAAGTTTAAGCTTCCTACTTGTCGCTCTATACGTCGCCCAAGCTCAAACATCCATAAGGAGTTCATCGCAATGTGCGCCACCCCAAAGTGCAAAAACATAGGGGTAAACCAACGCCATATTTCTGTTTGCGTAAAGGCACTAGGTATAGATGCAGAAAAAGACAGCTCATGCCCTACAATCTGGAAAGGGATAAAACTAAACCACTGCACCGTATTGACGTTCTCCCCCAGCTGCGTAATAACAGCTAATACAATGCTAATCCCAATAAAAAGGTAAGTTATTGGCGCCAGCCACCAACGTAAAGCAAAGGTGGTGGAATAAGCGCTACCCGACAAAGGTTCAGTGGCAGGCAAATTGTCACCTTGTGAGTAGGATTGAGCTAAAACAGCGGCTGTGTGTAATTTAGTTTCATCAACCCACAATACTTGCTGTCCTTGTTCTTCTGTCACACGATGCTCAATCTCTGCATGGCGCAATACATTCAGTAAGCCACGCAAGTCAATCTCTAGTGGGGCTTTTAAAAGTGGAGTAAGCGTCATTTATGCAAGGTCCTTTCTGTCCACATCAACCCAGACAAATTTGTTATCATCTAACTGTGTTTCCTGATCCAAACGATACGCCACTAATTTACCGCCTTGTACTGCACTATAATCTAAGCAGGCTACGTTAGTTGTTAACGCCTGAGGCTGGCCTTGACGCCAATAGTGACCTACAAACAACATTGGCTGCGTTTTATCATAACTGGCCAAAAATTCTTTATAACGTGAGGGCAAAGGTAGCTGAGCAACATGTTCAGGTAAGGCATCTGGCTGAAAAACAACGTCGCCGTATGTCTGGGGTGGCTGATCTTCTTGCCAAAACTTGCTACGGAATGAGCCGCGGGTATAACCATCTTCACTGGTGAGACTTACCCCTTGAGGTAGCGGCAGATTAATACCACGTAACAAACGATTAAATACTTGACGGGCAAAACTTTTAGGGATAGCAGCTTGCTGTAAAAAAGCCAGATCAACACGCCCCTCTGGAAAGCGGCATCTTAGGGTTTTAATAAGTTCGTCATCCCAATAGGCGTGGACCAATCGGCAGCGTGTATGCTCCATAAACAACGGCATATCCGCAAACCAGGCGATAAACTGCTGCCATTCTTTAGGGTAAGCTAAAAACTGCTCGTGGGTTTCCTGTATTAACCGCTGATGGCGAGCATTATGTTCACGCACAAAAACAGCACTACTCCCTGCTGGCGCTAATGTATGCCAAGCCAAAGCATAAAACTCATGATTGCCCATAATGCAATGAGCCAACCCTGCCTGCACCATGTTATAAACAATATGCAATGCCCGCCGTATATTAGGCCCACGATCTACAATATCCCCCAAAAATAGCACTTGTCGCTGCGGGTGCTGCCATACCCCTCGTTGCAAGCGGTAACCTAGCTGATCCAGCAGCTTTTCCAGTGTATAAGCGCAACCATGCACATCACCTATCACATCATAACTACGTGATGGGTCAAGCTGCATTAGTCTTCTCCTTGCCCAAGTCGACTACCCCAGCCTAGCTTGTCGCGACACACTGCATAGTAGTTATGATCTAAAGGATGTATCAAAGTCAGCTTATGCGGCTTGCGTTGAATGTGGATGGTATCACCTGGCGTACAGGTAATATGATTTTGCCCATCAAAGGATACCAATGGGTAGATGGTTAAATCTGAGGAAATAATAATTTTCATTTCACTATCAGCGCTGACCACTATAGGACGACTTGATAATGTATGCGGATACATAGGTACAACCCCTATAACATCTAGCTTTGGATGCATAATAGGCCCCCCCGCTGACAGAGCATAAGCCGTAGACCCTGTAGGCGTTGAGATAATCAAACCATCAGCTTTTAAGCTATACACAAATTGGCCATCTATAAATAGCTCAAACTCAATCATACGGGTCGATTTGCCTGGATGCAGCACAACATCGTTAAGTGCATCACCCTGACCAATAGGCACGCCATTACGCCGCACTTCTGTTTCCAATAAAAATCGCTGTTCAGTGGTATAACGCCCCGATAACACTTCAGCAATTTTCTCTTCTAATTGGCTAGGTGCAATATCTGTTAAAAATCCTAAGTTACCCCGATTAATACCTAAAACAGGTACTTTGCTTTTAAGCAAAGCGCGCGCTGCACCCAGCATGCTTCCATCGCCGCCTACCACTATAACTAAATCACAGACTTCACCTAATAGCTTGCGCGAACTAGTTTGCAAATGATGTCCTGGTAACATCTCCGCAATACTTTCTTCTAAAATCACATTCAGATGGCGCCCTAATAAATAGCGTTTAAGGCGACGGATAGTTTCCAGCACTTTAGCACTGCCTAAACGTCCAATAATGCCTATATTGCGAAATTGTTCCATAGCGTCCTCTGAGCTTACCTCTAAGCCTGTTTTTTACGAATCCAATAGCTGTACTGCCCCTCTTGCACTTGCTGAGTGATGAGTTCATGCCCTAGAAAAGTACAAAACTTTGGAATATCACGTTGCGTTGAGGGATCCGTAGCTACTACCTTTAATAATTGTCCAGCGTGTAGCTCACGCACTGCATTATGCAGCAGCATGACAGGCTCAGGACAAAACAAGCCGCTGGCATCTAATAGTTTATCTTCCACTAAATTCATATAAGATTACTCCAAAGCAAGTCGTTATTGTCCCTTAATGTGCAGTTTTAGGCTATAGAATTGCATAAAGTGTGACTTTAAAGTCAGCTTTAACGCTTTACCTCCATGCTTTGCCTAGGTATGTTTCATTCATCAAACAATAAGGATAGCAAGATGACTGACTTAATTTCTTATCAATTAACTGATGGTATTGCCACTTTAACGCTCAATAATGGCAAAGTGAACGCCATTTCACCTGAACTGATTAAACAATTCCACCTTCACCTTGACCAAGCAGAAATAGACAAAGCGGTTGTTATTATTACAGGCCAAGCTGGTATTCTATCTGGCGGTTATGATTTGAAAGTGATGATGTCAGGCCCTGAAAATGCACTTAATTTAGTCAGTCAAGGTAGCGCCTTAACCCGTCGCTTATTAGCCCACCCTTATCCTGTTATTGCCGCCTGCTCTGGTCATGCCATTGCAAAAGGTGCCTTTTTGCTACTGGCAACTGATTATCGCATTGGTATCGAAGGTGATTTTAAAATTGGTCTAAATGAAGTCCAAATTGGTATGGCTATGCATTATGCAGGCATTGAATTAGCCAAAGATCGTTTAACCAAGCCAGCCTTCCAGCGAGCGGTAAATAATGCTGAAATGTTTAGTCCTGTAGCCGCTATTAGCGCTGGCTTTCTTGACCTAGTAGTGGCGCCTGAAGCGCTAGCAGAAACAGCGATTACAGTCGCTAAGCAATGTAAACAGCTGAATATGCGCGCTCATCATGAGACTAAGCTAAAAACGCGCCATGAATTATTACAACGCCTAGATCAAGCGATTGAGCTGGATAAGAAACATTTTGGATAGTTGCCCAGTTCATGTTGTTTTATTATAGGCATTGCTTTTTTCCAAATCTCGTTTGAGCATAGCGTTTTACTCAACAGTGGGACTTTAATGATGAAGTTAAAAGCGTTATGCCTTATTAGTTTGTTTGCCATGGGCAATGCCTATGCTGCTGAGACAACTGTTAGCATTAATGAAGCACTGGCCACAGGTGCTGGACAAAGCCTTGGCAGTATTACCATCAGCGAAACCGAGTTTGGCTTACTGTTCACACCGAATTTAAAAGGTTTACCTGCAAACGGTGTGCACGGTTTTCATATCCATGCGAATGGTTCATGCGATCCTGATGAAAAAGAAGGTAAAGCTGTCGCTGCTTTAAAAGCAGGCGGGCATTTTGATCCTGAAAATACAGGCGTGCATTTAGGCCCATTTGACAGCAAAGGTCACTTAGGCGACCTACCTAGCTTGGTTGTTAATCAGCAAGGTGTCGCCAACTACCCTGTACTAGCGCCTCGCCTTAAATCTATTGAGCAATTAAAAGGCAAAGCCATTATGGTACATGCAGGCGGAGATAACTTCTCTGATCAACCTGAAGCCTTAGGCGGTGGTGGAGCTCGTATGGCCTGCGGTGTTATCCAATAATCCAAGCACCAGCACCTAATATGAACTACCCCAAAAAGTTGGACTAACTTTTTGGGGCTTTTATTTTGAAGGTTGGTTTTTGGGTGAAATAACCTGCTCTAGCAAATAATCTAAAGTAAAGCCTAACTCTGCCTGTATATATTCTATTTTATCTGATAGTGCTTTTAAATCTAAATGCTGCGTTTGCCGCGCTGGCACCCAAAGCACCACATTTCCTTCCTGTAAAGGACACTGCCAAAAGTGTCCTGCAAATACCTCATTAAATAACTCGATACCTAAAGGCTCACCGTTAGGCAGGCCCCATTGGTTGATAATCAACCAGCCGCCTTCATTCAGCTTGGCTTGGCAACTTTGTAAAAATCGCTTGGCTAAATGCGCTGCCGAAGGCCCAGTATCGGTATACAAATCCATAAAAATCAGATCAGTATTAGTTAACTTTGGTAATTGCTCAAGCGCATCACCAATAATAATTTCAACCCGTTGATCTGGCGTAAAGTCCATATACTCCTGAGCTAACTCAAGCACTAACTGGCGTAACTCAACCACCTGAGCCTTTTCCAGCGGTAAAGCACTTAAGCACGCATTTGTTAAGCTACCAGCACCTAAACCCAGAAAAAGCGCAGAAGCTGGCTGCTGGGCATTCAACGCGCCTAATAACATAGCGCGCGTATAGTCGTACTCGAGCCAAGTTGGATGTTTTTTCAAATAACAGCTTTGCTCTACTTCATCACCAAACTCAAGGTAACGATAAGCCCCTTGCTCCACAACACGAATACGCCCATAGCTATCATTTTTTTCAATAATAAGATGTTCTTGAGAGGGATTTTGCACGACAATCAATGCCAACCTAAAGAAATAGACAAAAGTTATAAAACAAGCAATAAGTTAACACTAATTTGCTGTTAGGATAGCTTTTTTATACAGATCTGGACGATAGAGAGTTTGGCATGTGGAGCCCTAATAGCTGGCGTAGTTTTCCAATACAGCAACAACCTACTTATTTAGACCAAGTAGCGCTTGCCCAAGTAGAGCAGCAAATAGCTAGCTTTCCACCTTTAGTCTTTGCAGGTGAGGCTCGCCAGTTACGCCATGCCTTTGCTGAGGTAACCCAAGGCAGAGCTTTTTTATTACAAGGCGGTGATTGCGCTGAAAGCTTTGCAGAGTTTTCTGCGGGAAAAATTCGCGATACCTTTAAAGTCTTACTACAAATGGCTGTGGTAATGACTTTTGCTGCTGGCTGCCCTATTGTCAAAGTAGGACGCATGGCAGGACAGTTTGCTAAACCTCGCTCAAGTGATAACGAAACCATTAATGGCATCACTTTACCTGCCTATCGCGGTGATATTGTCAACGCTATTGAGTTTACGCAACAAGCACGCAGAGCAGATCCTTCACGTTTATTACAGGCTTACCACCAATCTACGGCTTCTTTAAATCTATTACGTGCCTTTGCTAGCGGTGGTTTTGCTGATTTACAGCAATTGCATCGCTGGAATCTAGATTTTATTGAAAACGCTCAGCTTAGTGCAAAATATGGTGAGTTATCTGAGCGTATTGAACAGTCTTTAGCCTTTATTCGTGCATGTGGCTTAGGTAACGCGCCTCAACTGCGTGAAGCTGATGTGTTCACCGCCCATGAAGCGCTGCTCTTGAACTACGAAGAAGCTCTAACTCGCCGTGATAGCCTCACTGGCGATTATTATGCCTGTAGTGCTCATATGCTTTGGATTGGTGATCGTACTCGGCAACTTGATGGGGCACATGTAGAATTTCTACGCGGTGTGTACAACCCCATTGGCGTGAAGGTTGGGCCAAGCATGCAGCTTGATGAGCTTATTCAATTAATTGATGTACTCAACCCTAATAATGACCCTGGACGCTTGAATCTAATAGTACGCATGGGCGCGGCCAACGTAGATAAACACCTACCACAATTGTTGCGTAGAGTGAAAGATGAAGGTCGCAATGTACTTTGGAGTACAGATCCTATGCATGGCAATACCATCAAATCTTCTAATGGCTACAAAACGCGCGACTTTGCCAGCATCATGCATGAGGTAAGAAGCTTTTTTGCAATTCATCGTGCAGAAGGTACTTATGCAGGCGGTGTGCATATAGAAATGACAGGACAAAACGTTACTGAGTGCATTGGTGGTACTAAGCTAATTAGTGAAGATAACTTAGCTGATCGCTACCATACACATTGCGACCCACGTTTAAACGCTGATCAAGCGCTGGAGCTAGCATTTGCTATTGCTGATGAATTAAAGCGTTAAGCGCTACTTATATTCTCTAAACAAAAATTACAGGTATAAAAAAACCCTTGCATTTGTGCAAGGGTTTTTAGCATTAGGCGTTAAGCATCGTCTTCGTCAAAAATTTCAATTTTTGCATCAGCCCGTAATTGCTCAAGGTAAGTTGTAAATGCAGTCTCTGCTGCACGTGAGCCTAATATTTTTCTGGCCATAGATAATTCTTCAGCAGAAAGCTCAGTATCACTTTCATTGACCTTGCTTAAACGAATAATAGCAAAGTCACCATTAGCTAAACTTAGACCATGATAACTAGCCTTACCTTCTATAGGTTTTGGCATGCGAAACAGAGCTTGCACAACTTTTGGATCAACTGAGCTCTCTCCTCGACCTGCAGCGGGTTTTTCAGTCCAAGATAAATCTGCTGCTTGACCTTCTTTGAGCTGAGTAATTAATTTAGCACCTTGCTCTTTGGCTTGTTCAGTGCCTTTTTCAAACATAAGCTTTTGCTTAATATTTTCGGCTACTTCTGCAAGCTCAAGCTGCTTAGATTGAATATGTTGTTTAACACGTAACACAAGCACAGTTTCAGGATCAAGTTCGATAAGGTCGCTATTCATTCCATTTTCAAGTACTTCCTCGCTAAATACAGCCTGTTGTACTTTCTTATTCGCAAAAACACCTTCTACTAAACCTTGACGAGAAACAGGCTCCGAGACTTCAACTGTTAGTTCTAACTCTTGTGCCAATTGCTGTAAGTCACCCGATGACTCATAGGCTTTTTCAGCCAACAACTTGCTTTGCTCAACAAATTTTTGCTCAACTTGCTGTGCTGAAACTTCTGCGGTCATCTTCGCCTTTAGTGATTCAAAGCTTGGCACCTCTGGCGTGCTAATATCAGTCAACTTAATGATATGCCAGCCATAGTCACCACGTACTGGCTTAGAAACTTCACCTTCTTTTAATGCAAACAACGCTTTTTCAAAAGCAGCATCATACACACCAGGTCCAGCATAACCTAGATCACCACCTTCCAATGAAGAACCTAAATCATCTGAATTTGCCTTTGCTAATGCCGTAAAATCTTCGCCAGCAGCAATACGCTTCTCTAGATCTAAGGCTTTTGCTTTAGCTGTTGCATCATCAACGGTGTCATTTACTTCAATCAAGATATGCGCTGCACGACGTTGTTCAGCTAAGTTGGCAATTTCTTTGGCATACTGAGCTTGTAGCTGTTCATCCGTCACTTTTACAGTATTAGCGAATTGGCTTTTATTTAGCTGGACATACTCTACAACAGCCTGCTCTGGACTCATGAAATCCGATGTGTTGGCCTGATAGTAGTCTGCAATCTCTGCCTCTGTCACAGTTACCGTTTTCACTTGCGGCACAATAGCAAAAGCAAAATCACGCGTTTGCTCATTGAGTCGCAATAAGGTTTTAATTTGCGCATCTGTAATAAAGGTAGCGCCTGATATTGCTGCTTTTAACTGACTCTCAACGAGATCTGAAGCTAATAGTTTCTGGTATTGAGCTGGTGTATATCCGGCCTGAGAAACAAGCTGAATGTAAAGATCTTGGTTATACTTTCCATCAATCTGAAAATTGGGTGTTGCAATAATATGGGCATTCACAATTTCTTGCGAGACAGCAAAGCCAGCATTAGCTGTTGCTTGTGCAAGCAATCGTTGAGCAATTAGCGTTTCTAACGCTGCCTGACGAATAATCTTGTCATCAATATTAGCAATATCTATCTGATCGCCATATTGCTGTGCCATTTGGCGACGCTGTCTATCCATTGCTTGCTGCAGCTCGTTACGCGAAATTTCTTCACCGTTTACTTTTGCTGCTAAGTTGCTAGTACTTGCTGACTGGAAAATAGCTTCAAAACCTGTCAACGCAAACAGTACGATAATGACACCAATAATTGTCTTTGAGATCCAACCCGTCGCGTTGTCTCTAATATCTTGCAGCATGCATCCCCCGAAGTAAGTCGCAACTGACTCTGCATCAATGAATAAAGTCCATAAAAGAAAGGCGCATCATAGATGCGCCCTTCTGTCATTGAAACGTGGGCAAATACCCCTGAGCGCGTTGCTCTCGTTTCTTAGTGTTAACTTTAATTAGTTAACGGCATCTTTCAATGCTTTACCTGCTTTAAAGCCAGGAACATTGGCTGCAGCAATTTGGATTTCTGCACCAGTTTGTGGGTTACGACCCGTACGTGCTGCACGCTCTTTTACAGAGAAAGTACCAAAGCCAACCAATACTACTGAGTCGCCTTCTTTTAGAGCACCAGTGATGGACTCAATTACTGCGTCTAGCGCACGGCCAGCTACAGCTTTAGGAATGTCAGCAGAAGCTGCAACGGCATCAATCAATTCAGACTTGTTCACTTAAAGTCCCCTTACTCTCTATTAAAATTCAAAATTGGTGCAAACAAAGCGTTTGTTTTTCGTGACCACAAACTCATTGGCGTGCTTTATAGCAAGGCAATCAATTTGTTGTCAACAAACCCTTTAAATTAATGCCTACTAATCCGTTTAGTGGATTTTGCGTTTTTGATAGTGTCTTTAGCTACCAACTCAGTTGAGTCTGCCAAAGGCTCTGGTGCATATTGCAACGCAATTTGTAGGACTTCGTCAATCCATTTTACTGGCTTAATCTCTAAATCAGCCTTGATATTGGCTGGAATCTCTTTTAAATCACGCACATTTTCATCAGGAATGATAACAGTTTTAATACCACCGCGATGCGCTGCGAGTAATTTTTCTTTCAAACCACCAATGGCTAACACTTGTCCACGCAAAGTGATTTCACCTGTCATGGCAACATCAGCGCGCACAGGAATTTCAGTTAGCGCTGAAACCAAGGCTGTGCACATACCAATACCAGCACTTGGTCCATCTTTAGGTACAGCGCCTTCTGGCATATGTAGATGAATATCTTTTTTCTCATGGAAATCAGATTCAATCCCCAATGCCTTAGCCCGGCTGCGTACCACGGTTAGAGCGGCCGTCATGGACTCTACCATGACATCACCTAACGATCCTGTCTTAATCAGCTGACCTTTTCCAGGGATTACAGCCGACTCAATAGTGAGTAGTTCTCCTCCTACTTGAGTCCATGCCAAACCTGTTACTTGACCTATCTGATCATGCTCTTCAGCTAGCCCGTAGTGGTATTTACGAACCCCAAGATAATGCTCAAGTCCAGCCGCATCAACTGTTAAGGTCATTTTTTTGCGACTAACGTGCTCTTTTACTGCTTTACGGCAAATTTTAGCGATTTCTCGCTCCAGATTGCGCACGCCAGCTTCTCGCGTGTAATAACGAATAATATCCAAAATAGCACTTGAGGTGATTTTTATTTCATCCTCTTTCAGACCGTTAGCCTGAACTTGTTTGCTTATAAGGTATTTTTGCGCAATATTTAGCTTTTCGTCTTCAGTATAGCCCGATAAACGAATAACCTCCATTCGATCCAGTAAGGCTGGTGGAATATTCATAGAGTTGGCAGTACAGACGAACATCACATCAGATAAATCGTAGTCCACTTCAAGATAGTGATCATTGAAGGCATTATTTTGTTCCGGATCCAACACTTCTAGCATGGCAGAAGATGGATCGCCGCGCATATCTGCCCCCATCTTGTCAATTTCATCTAACAAAAACAGTGGATTACGAACACCAATCTTACTTAAGCGCTGAATAATACGTCCTGGCATTGAACCTATATAAGTGCGGCGATGACCACGAATTTCGGCCTCATCACGAACCCCACCTAGCGCCATACGAATATATTTACGATTAGTTGCCTTAGCAATAGATTCAGCTAACGAGGTTTTACCTACTCCTGGAGGACCAACAAGACACAGAACAGGGCCTTTAAGTTTTTTAACGCGTTTTTGTACCGCTAAATACTCCAAAATGCGCTCTTTGACCTCTTCAAGCCCATAATGGTCCGTATCTAAAATAGCTTCTGCTCGCGCTAAATCATGACGAACCTTACTTTGTGCTGTCCAAGGTACATTGATCAACCAATCAATATAAGAACGCACCACAGTTGCTTCGGCTGACATAGGTGACATCTGTTGAAGTTTTTTAAGCTCAGCCTGTGCTTTCTTTAAAGCTTCTGCCGGCATACCGGCTTGTTCAATTTTGGCGGTCAATTCATCAAGTTCGCTTTGACCATCTTCCCCCTCGTTAAGCTCTTTTTGAATGGCTTTTATTTGCTCATTCAAGTAGTACTCACGCTGGCTTTTCTCCATTTGCTTTTTCACACGCCCACGAACGCGCTTCTCAACTTGCAAAAGATCTAGCTCAGTATCAAGGAAGCCTAAAATTAACTCGACACGCTCAGCCCAAGGTAAGGCTTCAAGCACCTGCTGTTTCTGTTCTAAACGCAGGCTCATTTGCGCGGCAACACTATCAATCAAATGACTAAAATCATCAATTTCTTGGATGCTATTTAGCGTTTCTGTAGGTACTTTTTTGGTGCCTTTGGCAAAGGTTTCAAATTGCTCTAACAGCGTGCGTTTAAGCACCTGTTTTTCAGTTTCACTGATTTCGCTTTCATCAAGAATTTGAGCCTCTGCTTGCCAGACATTATTTTCTTCATAAAAGCCTACCGCTTCAGCACGCACAGCCCCCTCAACAAGGACCTTAACAGTACCATCAGGCAGTTTTAGCAATTGCAGTATGTTAGCTACTGTGCCAATCGAAAATAAATCTTGTGCACTTGGGTTTTCATCTGCAGCATTTTTCTGAGCTAATAAAAGCACTTGTTTTTCGCCAGCCATTGCCGCCTCAAGGGCATCAATGGATTTTTGCCGACCAACAAATAACGGCATTACTACGTGTGGATACACCACGACATCGCGCAGTGGCAACAAAGGCAAATCAATTGTTGTATTCATATAGTTACTCAGCAGCACGCTTAAAAACAAAATTAATATCTGCTAACTAAGATGCGGACTCGCTTAGTGAAATGCAAGGGTTAGATCAAAAAACAAAGGACCCGAAGGCCCTTTTGTTATCCAGATCAACAACTTAGATATCAGGCGCTGCTTTTGCTTCTGGCTCAGAAGTGTAAATTAATAGCGGCTGAGAGTCGCCAGTAATCACACTTTCATCAATCACCACTTTTGAAACATCCGTTTGTGAAGGTATTTCATACATGGTATCCAGCAACACACCTTCTAAGATAGAGCGTAGTCCACGAGCACCGGTTTTACGCTCTAAAGCCTTGCGAGCTACTGCAGTTAAAGCATCATCACGGAACTCAAGCTCTACTTTTTCCATTTCAAAAAGCTTAGCAAATTGCTTAGTTAACGCATTTTTAGGCTCGGTCAGTATTTGAATTAAAGCGGTTTCATCTAATTCATCAAGTGTTGCAATAACAGGAAGGCGGCCAATAAATTCAGGTATTAAACCAAATTTAACTAAATCATTAGGCTCTACTTCACGCAAAGCTTCGCCGATCTTTTTACCTTCTTCTTTACTGCGAACAGTGGCGTTAAAGCCAATTCCACTTTTTTCTGAACGATCTTGAATTACTTTTTCTAGACCTGCAAAAGCACCACCACAAATAAATAAAATATTGCGCGTATCTACCTGCAAGAACTCTTGCTGAGGATGCTTACGACCACCTTGAGGCGGAATAGAAGCTACTGTACCTTCAATGAGTTTCAATAAGGCTTGCTGTACGCCTTCACCTGAAACATCACGGGTAATAGACGGGTTATCCGACTTGCGTGAGATTTTGTCAATTTCATCAATATAGACAATGCCCATTTGCGCTTTTTCAACATCATAGTCGCATTTTTGCAAGAGTTTCTGAATGATGTTCTCAACATCTTCACCTACATAACCCGCTTCAGTTAATGTAGTAGCATCTGCCATAGTGAAAGGTACATTCAGTAAACGTGCTAAGGTTTCTGCCAGTAATGTTTTACCTGAGCCTGTAGGCCCAATTAATAAAATATTACTTTTACCTAACTCAATACCATCTGCCTTAACCCCTGAATTTAGACGCTTATAGTGATTATATACGGCAACTGACAGGACTTTTTTAGCCTGCTCTTGGCCAATCACATACTGATCTAAAATGGCATTAATTTCTTTAGGTGCTGGTAACTTATGCTCTTTTTGGATTTCTTGGTTGTTTTGCACTTCTTCACGAATAATATCGTTGCACAAATCAACACACTCATCACAAATAAATACCGAAGGACCAGCAATTAGCTTACGCACCTCCTGCTGGCTCTTGCCGCAGAACGAGCAGTACAGCAGCTTAGCTTTTTCGTCACCACTACGTGTGTCAGTCATTCATTTGTTCCACTTAAGTCTGTATTTCACACAAAATGATGTCTATAACCTAAAAAATCAAGGCATCATACTGCTGAATTATTACTTTTATGCGCTTAATTCACGCTTTGATACAACTTGGTCAACTAAACCATAGTCAACAGCTTGTTGCGCACTCATAAAGTTATCGCGATCTGTATCACGCTCAATCACCTCTATTGGCTGCCCTGTATGCTCTGCCAATAAGCTATTTAAGCGCTCACGAATGGTTAAAATCTCACGCGCATGAATTTCAATATCAGAGGCTTGCCCGCGGAAACCACCTAATGGCTGGTGAATCATGACCCGTGAGTTAGGTAAACATGAGCGCTTGCCTTTAGCACCCGCTGTCAAAAGAAAAGATCCCATGCTACAGGCTTGGCCAACGCAAATAGTGGCTACATCAGGTTTAATTAACTGCATGGTGTCATAAATTGACATGCCTGCGGTTACTGAACCACCTGGCGAGTTGATGTAAAGCTGGATATCTTTATCTGGATTTTCAGCTTCTAAAAATAGCAACTGAGCCACCACCAAGTTAGCCATGTAGTCTTCTACTTCGCCAACTAAAAAGATGATTCGCTCTTTTAATAGGCGCGAATAAATATCGTAAGAGCGTTCGCCACGCGCGCTTTGCTCTACGACCATTGGCACTAAACCTCCGGCAGCTTGAATACCCATTTGTTCTGGCATAAACAGTTTATGTGACATAGCCGGCGATACTCCTAGTTATTCTTAGGTTCAGATAAACAAGCCAGCACTAAGGCTGGCTTGCGCGATAGATATACAGAATACACAGTATCTATCATTTATTTTGGAAGCAGATCAAAAAAGAAGCTTACTCAGCAACTTCTTCACCTTCTTCTTTTGCTGCTGGAGCAGCTGGTTTTACTGCATCTTCATACGCAACTGTTTTATCAGTTACTTTAGCTTTACTTAATACAGTATCAACTACCATATCTTCAAGCACTACTGCGCGTACTTCTTCAAGCTGTTGTTCGTTTTTCAAGTACCAAGCCACCACTTGCTCTGGCTCTTGGTAAGCGCTTGCTAGCTCTTCAATCATGGCACGCACAGCATCATCAGCTGCTTTTAGCTCAAATTGTTTAATCACTTGCGCTACTAACAAGCCTAAGGCAACACGGCGTTGAGCTTGTTCTTCAAATAACTCAGCTGGTAATTGGTCGGCTTTGATATTACCGCCAAATTGCTGTGCTGCCTGCATGCGTAAACGATCAACTTCGTTAGCAATTAATGCTTTTGGCACCTCAATTTTGTTAGTTGCTAACAAGGCATCCATTACTTGGTTTTTTACTTTAGCCTTGATGGCTTGCTTAAGTTCGCGCTCCATGTTCTTACGCACTTCTGCGCGGAATCCTTCAGCACCACCTTCGTTAATGCCAAACAAAGCAAAGAATTCATCATCAAGTGCTGGTAATACAGGAGCCTCAACCGCCTTAACAGTTACGCTAAACTCAGCCTCTTTACCAGCAAGCTCAGCATTTTGGTAGTCTGCTGGGAAGGTTGGTGTAATAACTTTCTCTTCGCCTGCTTTAGCACCGACTAGTGCCTCTTCAAAGCCAGGAATCATACGTCCTGAACCTAAAACTAAAGGCACATCTTTGGCGCTACCGCCTGCAAATTCAACACCGTCAATCTTGCCAACAAAATCAATTTTCACTTGATCATCATTAGCCGCTGCACGATCTACTGCCTCAAAGCGTGTATTTTGTTTACGTAGATTGTCTAGCATAGTATCTAGATCGCTATCAGCTACTTCAGAAGCTAAGCGTTCAATCTCAATGCCTTCAAAGCTGTTTACTTCAAACTCAGGAAATACTTCGAAAGTAGCAACAAATTCTAAGCCTTTATCTTTAGCAAAAGCAGTTACTTCAATGGAAGGATTACCTACTGGATTAGCTTTTTGCTCAACCACAGCTTCATAAAAGCTAGCTTGAATTAAATCACCTAATACATCTTGACGCGCATCCGCTTCATAACGCTGACGCACAATATTCATTGGTACTTTACCAGGGCGAAAGCCAGGAACTTTGGCTTTACGCGCTGTTTGTTGTAGACGTTTAGTAACTTCGCTCTCAACACGCTCAGCTGGTACGCCAATAGTCATGCGGCGCTCGAGGTTAGAGGTATTTTCTACGGAAACTTGCATGTATTTTCCTCGTTGAACAGACATGGCCAGACATACCGACCCTAAATCTAAGGGCATGCATTCTAGTGATATCTAAAAAAAATATCCATCCATATACGCAATCTTATTGCTTAAAGTAGCCATTCAATTGGTAACCAGGATAAAAATCTTACTCCTACGCGACGCCAAATACTCGCATTAGGTTCTGAATAGTGAATAATGCGCTCACTTTCATTTTTTTCAACCCAACACAGTCGCCCGTTATCGCAAATTTCTACTTTATACGCAGCGTATGGTACATCTTCATCAAAGGTTTCGCGGATTTGCGCTGCCAATTCAGGACTATCAATCACAAAACCTAATTCCGTGTTCAAATTAGCAGATCGCGGGTCAAAATTAAATGAGCCAATAAAAACACGCTGTTGATCAACAGCAAAGGTTTTTGCATGCAAACTAGATCCTGAGCTTCCCATAATGCGAGAACTTTTACGCTTTTTGGGTGGCTGGTGCACGCGACGCATTTCATACAAAGTTACACCACTACGAATGAGCGCTTTACGCCGTTTAGCATAGCCTGCATGTACTGCTGCCACATCAGTAGCCGCTAATGAGTTTGTTAAAATCCGAACTTCGACGCCCTCTTGCACTATTCGCGCAAACGCATCTGTTCCGCTCTTAGTAGGAACAAAATACGGCGATATAAGCTCAACATCTGTTTGTGGTGCGCCTATAATATCGCGTAATTGTGAGGACAACAGCCCTTCTGCCTTAGCCTGCCCTAAGCCTTTACGAGGATCATCACTCACCATTTTAATTGGCGCCCAAAGCATTTCTAATTGACCGGCATTTAACTGCTGAACAAATTCTAGTTTTTGCAATGAAGCTATGTACTTCTTGGCTTCAGGTTTGCGGGTAATCTGTTGTGATTGTAATGCCAATTCTCGCAAGCGCTCAGTTGAAACAGCAGCAACTATAGTACTAATAGGATAAGTTGAGTCGCTACTCCAGTAACGATCAAAATCCTCTGAAACCTGCTCTACAATTGGACCAATAGTTAACACATCTAAATCTGCAAAACTCAAATCAGGCGAGGCGCCAAAATACTCATCACCAATATTGCGTCCACCAACAATAGTGGCATGATTATCAATAGTGAATGATTTATTATGCATGCGTCGATTGGCACGCGAGAAATCGCTTACATAGCCAATCAGCCGAGGTTTTCGCACCACAAAAGGATTAAATAAGCGCACTTCAATATTAGGATGCGCATCCAGCATAGAGAGCAACTCATCAAGACCGCCTGTATTATTATCATCCAACAACAAGCGTACTCTCACTCCTCGGTCGGCAGCTGAGTGCAATGCCTCAAATAGCATCACACCTGTCATGTCGTTGTTCCAAATATAATACTGCACATCAATGCTGCGTTCAGCAAAGCGCGTAAGCCAAATACGCGCAGCAAAGGCGTCTACAGACTCCTCTAGTGCATAAATCCCATTTTTTCCAGGGTGTGTTTCCAAAGCCGGCAAAACCGCTCTAGCAAAACTTGTATTGCGGGTTTCTTCCACACTAAAAGCACGGCTTACAGGACGATTGTCTAAGGAAGGTAAGCCAGAACAACCCAGCATTTGCACTAACCCCAAAGAGAAAACAATAAGGCGCACATAAGTAAATACCCTCATCGCTAACGAGACTCGCTTATACACAACAGAATACCCTAGTGTAATTGAGCCTAGATGGTTTGCCCAATAAATTGCTACAAATCAACGTCAGGTAGCGCTGTTCAATGTACGGATAAGATCTAAGGTAAACTCTATCATTATCAAAATTTACGTCTGCATTTAGTAAAGTAGAGAGTAAAAAATGCCTGTTATTCCTGCGTTTGACCGAGCTTTAGTCGAAAAATACGACCGTCCCGGACCACGTTACACATCCTACCCAACAGCACCGCAATTTCATACCGCGTTTGCCGTTACAAATTATGAACAAGCTATTGCGCGCAGTAATAGTGAACAGCCTGCCACACCACTGTCTATTTATATTCATATTCCTTTTTGCCAAAGTCTTTGTTACTACTGTGCTTGCAATAAAATTATTACGCACAAAACCGAGCGTGCAGCACAATATCTTGAATATTTAAAAAAAGAAATTGTTTTACAAGCGGCACTCTTTGATAAAAAGCGCGTAGTTACTCAGCTTCACTTAGGTGGAGGCACGCCTACCTACTTAACTAATGAGCAATTAAAAGCGCTAATGGAATCTTTGCAACAAGCATTCACCTTAGATAGCAGTGAAAAACGTCAGTTTTCTTTAGAAGTAGATCCCCGCACCATCACCCCAGTGCAACTTAAAGAGCTTTATGCCTTAGGTTTTAACCGTTTAAGTTTCGGCGTTCAAGACTTTGATGCTGATGTGCAGCAAGCGGTTAATCGTGTACAAAGCCAAGAACAAGTTGTTGCACTCATGCAGGCTGCTCGCGAAGTGGATTTCAAATCAATTAGTGTTGATTTAATTTACGGACTACCCTTACAAACAGTTACCAGCTTTGACGAAACCCTACGCAAAATTATTGCCTTAAAACCTGACCGAATTGCAGCTTACAGCTATGCGCACCTTCCTCAATTAGTTAAAGCGCAACGCATGATTAAACCTGAGGATATGCCGCCACCTGAGCGTAAGTTAGAGTTATTAGAGCTAACCATTCAGCGGTTATCTGAAGCGGGCTATATCTATATTGGCATGGACCACTTCGCGCATCCGGATGATGAATTAGCCATTGCACAACAAGAAGGCACCTTACAACGTAACTTCCAAGGCTACTCAACGCACGCTGATTGTGACTTGATAGGGCTTGGTGTTTCATCCATTGGTAAGGTTAATGATACCTATAACCAGAATGTCAAAGAATTATCACAATACTATGCTTTATTAGACGAAGAGAAGTTACCTCTTTTGCGCGGCTATCAACTCAATAATGACGATATTTTGCGCAGAGATGTGATTAGTTCTCTAATGTGTCATAACCATATTGATATTCCCGCTATTGAAGCCCGCTACAATATCGACTTTAATAGCTACTTTGCAGATGCCATTAGTGCATTGGCAGAACACGTAAGTGATAATTTGGTTGAAATTACACCACAACGTATTACGCTATTACCTAAAGGGAACTTGATGATGCGTACTGCTGCTATGGCATTCGATGCTTATTTAGGCAAAGATCAGCGCGGTAATTTCTCACGTACTGTTTAAGCGATGGCATTAAGCGTGACCTAATGGTGTGTATTAATGTCTAACAAACAAACTTAATTTATAAACGAGGATACACATGGATAGAAATCTAACGCTAGATAGCCATAGTGAAAACCAAGCCATACAAAGTTTTGTGACTAATGTCTTTGGCTGGATGACTATTGGCCTAATTGTTACTGCAGTAACCGCTTGGTACAGCCTAGATAGTGGCCTTAGCTATAGAATTGGTCAAAACTTTCCTCTTCTGATTGGCTTAGTTATTGCTGAAGTTGCTTTAGTCCTAGGTTTAGTACACTTTCTAAACCATCTTAATGCTGCTTTAGCTACAGGTGGCTTCCTACTTTATTCACTACTTACAGGATTAACACTTTCAGTTATTCTTCTTCAGTACACCTCAACCTCTGTTACTAACGTATTCATTACGACAGCAGTGATGTTTGGTGCTATGGCAGCTTATGGCTACACCACGAAGAAAGATTTAACAAGCTGGGGCAAATTACTCATCATGGGATTGATTGGTATTATTGTTGCCTCCTTGCTAAATATCTTCATTCTTAAAAGCTCAATGATGCATTTACTCATCTCTTATGTTGGTGTTGTGGTTTTTGTTGGCTTAACAGCTTACGATACACAAAAGATTAAAATGATGGGTGCAGAAATGTCTGCTAGCGACCCAGAAAACTATCGTAAAAGTGCCATCATGGGTGCTCTAGCCCTGTATTTAGACTTTATCAACCTATTTGTTATGCTATTACGCATTATGGGTGATCGTGATTGATTGCTGTTTAAGCAAGAAGTAAAAGCCAGCATTTTGCTGGCTTTTTTCATATATACAAACAATACACTAGACAAATAAAACCACTGAATTTATAGTTGATCTACCTATTTTTACTGGAGTCATTACTGTCATGAATTAAGCCCTTATTGCTTATCACTACGCCCTATTTCTGGCGTCGTATTTTTTATTGCATTAAGGTATGTTTATGACGATGACTTGCTGCCAAATTAGCCAGCTAACGGCTGGATTTGAATTCCCTATCCTCCAAAATCTAAACTTCTCGTTAACTAATCAACTTGCTGGCTTAGTGGCACCTAATGGCCAGGGCAAAAGCTTACTACTACGCACACTAGCCCAACAACTAGCTCCATTAGCTGGCAAGGTACAGTGGCAAATCACATTTACCTATGTTGCCCAGCAATCTTTCCCTACCGATACTCGCCTTGCTGACGCACTCGGTATTGCACCACTCTATGATGCTTTTATACGCATTAAGCAAGGCTCAACAGAAATTAGTGACTATAATTTAATCGAAGCCAACTGGCATCTGCCCAGCCTTTGGCAAAAACTACTCGATGAAGCGCAATTAAATGTAAATCTAGCTGATAGCTGGATGCAACTGAGCGGTGGCCAACAACAACGCCTGAAACTTCATTTCGCTTTTGCCCAAAGCTCAGATTTTCTGTTACTTGATGAACCTAGCAATCATCTTGACACCTCAACGCGTAACTGGCTTTTAGCTAAGCTGGAGCAACATGCAACTGGCGCCTTAATTGCCAGTCACGATAAAGCATTACTTGAAAGAATGCAGGCTATCTACCAGTTAAATAAATTGGGAATACAGTATTTCACAGGTAATTTTTCTGCCTATACTTTGCAGCAACAACGCTATGAGAACGGCCTAACTCAACAAGCTGAGCAACTAAAAAAACAACTCAAACAAGAAAAAGCACAGCAACAAGCTCGCTTAGAAAAGCAACAGCGTCGTCAGCACGAAGGACAAAGGCTTCGCAAAACAGGCTCTCAGTGCAAACTATTTCTTGATCGCGCCAAAGACAGTGCTGAGCAATCAATAGGCCAAGTGCAGCAAGCACATGAACAGCGCAGTCAGCAATTAAAGGAGCAACTCAAGGAAAAACAACAACAGCTAATTTATAAAAGCACACAGTCATTTTCAATAGATCATAAAGCTAACCAAAACGGCTTAGCTATTTCTATACAGCAACTTTGTATGCCTTTTACTCATAAAGTGGTTAGCTGCCATATACAGCATGGCGAACACTGGCATATTGAAGGCTGCAATGGTTCAGGCAAGTCAACACTATTAAAGTTAATTGCTCAACAGCTCACGGCCAGTACTGGGAATATCATTGTATTAGGCAAATGTGTTTATTTAGATCAACACTTTTCTATGCTTAACAAAACACAGTCAGCTTATGCTTATTTACGCGAAATAAATCCTGAAATATCGGAAAGTCAATGGCGAACATTACTAGCAGGTTTTCACTTAACTGGCGATAAAGCATTGCAGCCTATCGCGCAATTAAGTGGCGGCCAGCAACTAAAAGTAGCCTTACTAGCTATCGCTCATCAGCCACAGCAACCTATTATTCTGCTGCTGGATGAACCTGAGAATCATCTTGATTTAGAAGCAAAACAATTACTTGCCAATACGCTTGCAAATTTCCAAGGCACTTACTTATTGGTGTCACATGATACTGAATTTGTAAAGCAAGCTGCTATTGATCAGCAATTATCACTCGACAACTGAATACACCTGCCAAGCCTGAGCAGGAACATTCAAATAATGCGCAATAGCTTGCGCTTGCACTTGATACAAATACTGACAACCTGCTGCTTGGAAAAAACTCATAAAATCAGGCGCTAACATAAGCGCCTTAGATAATCCAAGCTCACTATCTAAAGCATAAATAGCCTCTGTAGTGCAATTAATTAAAACAGCATAAGGGTCAGATAAGGCAATTACTAACCATTCTGCAGGACGTTCAACAGTATCCCACCAGCAACCACCAAAGGCATCTACTGTATTAATGGCTAACAGATAGGACCAATAGCTTTTCTCTTTTTGGTAACCAAAACAAAAGGGACCTAAGCTAAAATCAGCAAGATCATAGTCATCTGCAAACTGCTGAAAATCCTTGGGTAAGGTTACAGCTAATTGTTTTAAGACTTGCTGCTTTATTGCTGAATCATCCCAAGACTTCTCTACCAAATAATAGGCAGAGAACGCCTCCCCCAAGGGCATAAACCTTGCGCGCAAATCAGCTCGTATTTGTGCAATACTATGTGAGTGCATGGCCAATACTATAACATCTGAGCATTCACCCGAGCGTGTTGCTGAGCTGTTTCTGGTAATAGGCTAGCAGCAGCTGAATCTAAAACAATAATTGCGTTAGGATGATTTTTAATCGCCGACGCCGGAATACGCTCAGTAGGTTCATTGGCGTAAATAGCCTGCACAATTTCTGCTTTATGTGCTCCTGTTGCAACAAAAAGAATCTCTTTCGCTTGCAAAATATCGTGCATCCCCATGGTAATGGCATGCGTTGGTACTTCATCTAGCTGAGTAAAAAAGCGGGCATTATCTATACGCGTTTGCACGGATAACTCAACAACATGCGTTGGTGCATTAAATGCTGTATTAGGCTCATTAAAACCAATATGGCCATTGCCGCCAACACCTAATAACTGCAGGTCTAAACCACCAGCCTCTAAAATAGCTTGAGAATAATTTTTACTCTCAGTATTTAAGTCAGCAGCTACTCCATTAGGCAGATGGACTTGAGCATCATCAATTGCAATGTGATCAAATAAATGATGATGCATATAGTAATTATAACTTTGCTCATGTGATGGCGGCAAACCAACATATTCATCTAGATTAAAGGTTATTAACTGCGATAAGTTGCTATTGTTTGCCTTTAATAACGCAATAAGTTCTTGATAAACAGGCTCCATAGTACCGCCGGTAGCCAACCCTAACACGGATGTAGGTTTTTCAACTATTTTGTTAAAAATACGCTGCGCTGTAAAACGGGAAACCTGCTCTACTGAATCAAAAATCAAATACATAAACGTGTCTCAAAATCCATCTTTAATGGTCAATAATTGTTTGGCAATAGGCAGTACAAATTGTTGTGTAAGCGCTGCTAATGGCACAGTCTGTGTTTGTTCAAGACCAAACCAAGTGGCTTGAGCAATTTCTTGAGAGGCACGCACCTCTCCATCATAAAAACAAAGGTAAATATCTGCTTCTACTGTATGATTTTCTTCGTTGGCCGCTGGCGCAGAAAACTGACCAATAAACTCAAGCTGACTTGGCTCTAACTGAATATTTAACTCTTCATGAAGCTCACGCAATAATGCCTGCTTCGGCTGCTCATTAGGCTCTAGTTTTCCACCTGCCTGCATAAAAAATATGGTATTTTTTTTACGCACCAGCAATACTTGTCGCTGACTATTGAGCAATAATGCTGCGGCTATTTTTATGCGATTCACCCTAGTCACCATTTAGGCTGTGGCACTTGATACGTTTCAAAAGCCTGCCAAATCTTATGAATATCATTACTAAATATAACCATCTCAGCATGCGCTGGCTTTAAAAAACCAGAACATTTCATCTGCTGTACAAATTCAGCTAAAGGCTGGTAATAGTTCGCAACATTAAGAAAGGCACAAGGTTTCTGGTGATAGCCCAACTGTCCCCACGTCCATTGCTCAAATAACTCTTCTAAGGTTCCTGGCCCACCAGGTAACGCAATAAAAGCATCTGCCAAATCCGCCATTTTTTGTTTGCGCTCATGCATATTGGTAACTACGTGTAATTGCGTTAGGTTTTGATGCCCTAACTCGCCATCCAAGAGGGCTTTAGGGATAACCCCCACAACCTGGCCACCTGCTTGCAAAGCCGCATCAGCAACAACCCCCATCAGCCCAACACTACCGCCACCATAAATCAGTGTTAGCTTTTTTTGTGCTAGAAACTGCCCAACTTCTTTTGCTTTTTCAGCAAAAATAGGCTCAACACCAGTATTTGAGCCGCAAAAAATAGCCACACTTCTCATCTAGGCACATCTCTTAATTTAAAGGCGCACAATTTAGCAGCATTAGAGTTGTAACAAAATGAAAAACTAGGCAGTTTTTTTATATGACACCATCACACTTAATAGAAAATAATAATGTTACGCATTGTAGATACGATTACAGGCAGCACAACGCTTTTTATTGCCGGGTATAGGCAGTAGCTGCCCATGGCAAACTTTACAAAAATGCGTCTGTAGAACAACAGAGTTTTTTATTTTCTTACCTTTGAAATACCTATAGCCCAATAAAAACACTAAAAAAACCAAAGCAAGGCAAGCAGCAACTAATGAAAAACGACTAATAAGCTCCACCAAAAAATGGCTATCTGGAGTAATTTTGTCCTTAGTATAAGACCACGTAAATATAGCTAAACTCAAAATGGCTAAAACATAGCGCTCAAGTAATGTAAGCATTGTTTTACACACCTATAATTTGCTTTTCGCTACTTTACTGCAAAACCCATCAAGTTGCTTCAAACAGAATGCATGTTATTGAATTGCATGGTTTTTCATGTTTTTTTTAAAATGTGCTTTTTTTTCAAAAAAAGCTTGCACTCGTGATAGGTAATCTATATAGTTCGTTCCCGTTCAAGCAGCAATGCTGATTGAGCCGCCCGGGTGGCGAAATAGGTAGACGCAAGGGACTTAAAATCCCTCGGTAGCAATACCGTGCCGGTTCGATTCCGGCCCCGGGCACCATCGAATTCTAAAGCCTTCTTCTTGAAGGCTTTTTTATTAAGCCATATTCTGCTGTAATTATTTTTGCATTTTAAATGACAAATGCACTGCCCGGGTGGCGAAATAGGTAGACGCAAGGGACTTAAAATCCCTCGGTAGCAATACCGTGCCGGTTCGATTCCGGCCCCGGGCACCATCCTTTTACCCCCTCAAAAGTATAAAAATGAGTACCTTACCAGCCACTCAAGAGGCTACTTTTGCGTTTTTAATTTCGGCGTTATTGAGCGCACCTTATCCATCACCTTATCTAGCATTCCGCGCCGCAATGACTTAACTACTATCTGTGCATAATGCTGATCTTCTTTACGTATATGCTCTAACGCCCAATTTCCTACATCAGTTCTTAAAGAGCGCGCCAAACGTAATGCATCCTCGCCCTGCTCCAACCTAACAAAATAATGATCAAGCTGCTGACGAAAAGTCTCATGACTATCTTGATGCTTTGCCCAAAAAGGGTAGCCACTACGACGCAATAAATCATCTTCATACAGATGCACATTTGTTGCGTACTGAATAACACCCTGTAGAATAATTTCGAAATCTGCGTCTCTTTTGTCAGCAATCAAATGCCCCAACTCATGAAAAAACTCGAACAGCAACTGATGTTGCCTATCGATTAAGTCTATGCCCGTTGCAAAACTACTTGACCACTCTAAATTTATATTACTCACCAGAGCCTGCCTCCCCTAAAAAAAGACAATGGTTTCCATATAAATATATATTTAATTTATTACATATTAATGACTAAAGAGTCCCAAAGCCCTACATAACTTGAGATAATTTTTACGGGAAAATTTCACATTTTTGTGCTTTCATTGAAAAGTTACATGAACACAGCAACGACTTGCAAAATAAACTGTATTGATATACAGTTTATTTTGCAATTTTAAAAGGATAAGCCATGAATATCCCCCATGATACAGAAGACCTAGATGTTGCCATTGCTTTTCTACAACGCCGGATCAGGGAAAACAATAGTAGCCAACAACTGGTTGAGCAAACTGCCAAACACCTAAATGATATGTTATCAATTAATAAACCTAAAGCCCAAACCCTAGCTTGGCAAGCTTTACATATAGTAGAGTCTGAACATCAACAGATAACGCCTAGTGTAATCTAGTGTAGAACACGCGTAACCAAATGCCAGCTATTTTCTTTTGATACCACACTTCAAAGCCTTCTTCTACTTCATAAATTACTTAGTATAAGCTTGTCACGGAAGACATTAAATTTTAATCTTAAGAACCACAAGCAACCTTTTTTATTTATAGTTAAATTAATTATTTTTACTTCTTAATACTACTAATGCAATACATGCCAATAGCCCACAAGTAAAAATAACCATAGCTATATTTTGTAATGCGCCTGCTACTAACAAACCTAAACTAATAAGTAAGTAATAGCACAGCCCTAGCAAGGCTCCTGCACGTCCTAATGCAGCATGGTAGTCTTTTAAAGCATCGCTCAGTATAGCTGGAATTGCTAGACCATATGCACAAAAGGTTAAAAATACACCAATTAAAAAAATGAAGTTCTGACTAAATAACCAACAAAAAACACCACTGAGCAGTAAAATAACACTGCCTAATTTAACTATTGACACAGACAACCAGTTTTTAGTTAATAGTTTTTTATTTAGTAACGAACCTATTACTATTCCTAAGCTTAAAATCAAACCAGAACAAGTAAATTCTTTCTCTGTCACTCCTAACTTAATAAATATAAATGGACCTAATTGATAATAAGAAAACAAACTTATATTAAACACTGTAATAAGTAATATACTTCTCCAAATTTGTTTATCATGCAGCATTTTCTTTAATAATGTAAAAAAGCTGATCTTCATTGCTGGTATTTGATAGGTTTCAGGTAGTTTCCAAACACACCATAAGACCAAGCCTACAGATAAAACAAATAAGCCAAATAAAACACCTCGATAATCAAAGAAATATAATAACCCTCCTGCAATGGCTAACCCCAAAGCTGGGCTAACCCCCAAGGCAATACCCACCCGAGAAAAGACTTGGGTTAATGCTGCCCCTTGTAAGACATCACGCATAACTGTTTGTGTACCAATGGATGCAACCGCTGCCGCAAAAGCCGTAATCAAACGGCAAATAAGAAAAAGATCAAAGCTGGATGCCCATAAACTCAACAGTGCACCTAATGCATATACACTAAGTCCTAACATCAGGCTTTTTCTTCTACCTATAACGTCACAGGCTACACCCCAAACAACAACACCTATAGCAAAAGCCGTAAAATACAGTGAAATAGTTAAACTGGTTGTTTCAGCAGTAACGCCAAAAATAGTCGACAGCTCAGGTAATATTGGACTGTAAATGGTTTCAGCAATCTGTGGAAACATCATTAGGCTAACAATTAGCCATTGATTAATAGTTTTCATATAACCTCCTAAAGAGAAGGCAAGATTACTTAATGTAGAAAAAGATTATTTTATAAATTATGACTACTTTATTATAAAATAAGACAAAATTTAGCTGATCGAGGATTTATATGTGGATTGAGCCTACCGCCCATTTTATGCCTGAAAACTATAACAGCCCCATTATAGGTATCGCATCACAGCTAAAAAACCATAATTCAGGCATACACCAGCATGACCTTGGGCAATTACTTTTCTCAGGTAAAGGTAGTATTAAACTCTGTTTAGAGCAGGCTATTTACGTACTACCCCCAGCCCGACTTGCGTGGATACCAGCTGGGGTTAGTCACCAAGCCATCATGCATGATGTTGTTAACTATCGCTCTATTTATCTTGATCGACAGATAAGCCTTCAATTACCTGACCAACTTTGTGTATTTTCCTGTACAGCTGTCCTCAGCGCCTTGTTAGAACGCATTGCGTTTCTCCCCTTTTCTACTGATTGGGATGCTGGCGTATATCCTCATTTACTCGCGGTTTTTTTATATGAACTAAAGCATGCCCCACACGAAAATTTTCGCCTCGCCTTACCTTCTGATAAACGCCTTGCGCATATCGACTGGAATAGATTACCGCCAACACTTCAAGTACTCGCAAAAGACTCAGCTGCTAGTGAGCGAACTTTATCGCGTATTTTTATCAAAGAAACAGGTTTAAACTATCAACGATGGCGCCAGCAATGGCGCTTATTAAAAGCGATAGAACTGTTAACTTACAATACTAGCTTACTAGATATAGCTTTAGAACTGGGTTTTAGTAATGACAGTGCCTTTTCTACTTTTTTTAAATCCATGACAGGCAAAGCACCACGGCAATATATTGAAACAAGTTAAATTAGAGTCTTCTATAATATCGATAATAAATAAATAAAAATTCGGTTATACTTTTTATTTAACGGATTTTCATATGCCCCAAACCGCTCGCGAGCTTGCTTTTGAATTATTAAACTGGAACCGTCGTTATCTGCTTGCTGACAGCAAATTAACAACAGATATCATCCGACAACGCTTTGCTGATATTTTTACTGTCCGGGCTAATGGACGTGAATATCCTGCTAATCCAGAAAACTATTTAACCTTTTTAGACGGTTTTAAAAAAGATATTGCTGCTATTAATTACCAGATAACACAAACTGTTGAACAATCAAATACTGTTGTACTTTGCATGAAAGCCATGGTTAATCGGATCTCTGGCAATACTGATGAGTTTGAGGCCATGTTGCTTCTAGAATTTGACAATCAGGGTAAAGTAACGCTTTGGCATGAAGTCTACTTACCAAGAAATTAATCTAGTCAGTAAGCTTTATTAATTAACAAAAATAAAGCTTACTACTTAATATTTAGTACAATTTCTATTTTTTATCATTATCTAAACTAAATGAATATTTTACCCCAAGTAGAGCTCCTAACGCCGAAAAAATAAAACTTAAAATTAGTATTAGCTTGAAATTAAATTCAAGGTTTTCACTCTCTTTTGCTGCTAACTCTAACCATCCAATATATGTTAGACAAGCAATGCCTATAACGATTAAAACAGTTAAAACCATAGCGACCAAACCGCGTTTGCTAGGTGCAGCAGCGGCTGCAAAAACAATACAATAGTAATAAGGTATAAATACTACAACAGCGCCTACATAGTTCGCTATTACTGGCTCATGTTTAAATAACACCGTCATAAAGGTGCCTAAAATAAAAATTTTGACAAAAAGAAATACCAAAATTTCAACCGGAAAAACACTTAACCAGCGCACAACTTTCGGCCAATTTTTCATAAAAATTAAGCCATGTTGTTTATTAATCCAAGGCTTTTTCTCCCTAACTCTTTTTAATTTTATATCCTTATATAATTGTATTTACTGCACAAACATTATAATCAAAAAATATATTGGCACAAGAGTAACAGGTCACAAATCTTAAATATATTGCTAGAAATAT
>NZ_JAZDRH010000013.1:21453-83911 GCF_047470865.1 Pseudomonas sp. F1_0610 | reverse complement strand
TGCTTGATTCAATTTTTAAAGAACTGTGATTAAGACAACTCGTCGTCTCAATCGAGGCTGCGTATCTTACAGCAACCTAACTTAGTGTCAAGGATTATTTTAAACTTTCGTTTAACTTCTTTGTGAACTGAAAACCCTTGAAACTTCAACAAGATCAACCGTTTAACCTGCTGCCCTGTTGGTGGACGCGCATTCTACAGCACGACTGATTTATGTCAACAGCTATTTTCAAAATAGTTAAAGTTTTTTCGCTGGGCTTGGTAAAGTGCTAGGTTCGCGCTGTAGTCATACTATTTGAGGAGTAAGAATGAACACTACTGAATTTAAGATACTCAAGCTATCAGAACTAGAACGCCCTTTATTAGAAAAATTCCATAAAACCTATAAGAGTCAAATGAAGATGCCTGCTGATACTCACTTATGGGCGCTATATAAAGGTAAGGATATTATCGGTAGTGTTTGCATCACACCTACTGAAACCTTAGCGCACTGGCTCAATGCTTTATATATAGCACCTGATTTTCGCAACCAAGGCCTAGCTAGCATGCTACTTAATAAGGTATTGAGTAACTATATCCATGATGTCTGGCTATTTTGCCTGCCTGAGTTAATTCCTTTTTACGACAAAAATGGTTTTTTACGCTGCGAATTCGGGTTACCTGAATCTTTAGAGGATAAATTAACGCGCTACCAATTAACTAAACCGCTTATTTCTATGCTGCATGCGCATTCACTATGAGGTAACTTAGCAAGGTAAATTTTCAGGTTGGTTGTGCCATGTCTTTTTCTCCTAGTTTTATTGCGCTACTTGCGTTTGCTTATATGGCGGTTTTGTTTCTGATTGCGTTTTATGGTGATCGCAGGCGTATTCCGCTATCTGCACCTGTGCGCGGTACTATATATAGCTTATCGCTGGCCGTTTATTGTTCTAGTTGGACTTTTTTCGGTGCAGTAGGTCAGGCCGCTAATCAGATCTGGTCATTCCTACCTATCTATTTAGGCCCAATGCTGCTGATGCTCTTTGCACCCTGGGTCATTAAAAAGATTGTGCTTATTAGTAAGCAAGAGAATATTACTTCAATTGCTGATTTTATTGCTGCGCGCTATGGTAAGTCACAACGCCTTGCAGTCATTATTACGCTTATTTCTATCATTGGCACAATGCCATATCTCGCCTTACAGCTAAAAGGTATTGTGATGGGGGTTAATTTGCTATCAGGCAACGAGCCTAATAGCACCACCTATCAAACAGCTTTAATTGTATCTGTTGCTTTAGCACTTTTTGCAATTTTATTTGGCACTCGTAATGTTGACGTAACTGAGCATCATCGTGGATTAATGTACGCTATTGCATTTGAGTCTGTAGTAAAGCTACTGGCCTTTATTGCGATAGGATTATTTGTTGTTTTTGGCTTGTTTGATGGCGTTTTTGATCTAGTTGGTCAGGCCACCCAAGCACCACAATTACAGTCTTATTGGGAACAAACGGTTAACTGGCCAGCCATGCTAGTACAAACCTGTGTGGCCATGATGGCTATTTATACCTTACCGCGCCAATTTCACGTTGCTGTTGTTGAAAATAATCAATCACGCGATTTGCGTTTAGCGCGCTGGATATTTCCTGGCTACTTATTACTCATAGGCCTATTTGTTATCCCTATTGCCCTTGCTGGACGGCTACTACTACCTGATAACGTGATTGCCGACTCTTATGTTATTAGTATTCCTCTTGCGCAAAGCCATCCTGCACTGGCTGTAATTGCTTTTATTGGCGGTGCTTCTGCTGCTACTGGCATGGTGATTATTGCCTCTATTACGCTATCTACCATGCTCTCTAACCATTTATTGCTTCCGCTATTATTACGAGGACGTAGCACCGACAGACCCTTTGAAACCTTCCGCACCTGGATGCTTAGCATACGCCGTATCAGTATTATAATTATTATGTTGTTAGCCTATGCCAGTTACCGTTTTATTGATGAAAACACATCATTAGCTACTATTGGGCAGGTTGCTTTTGCAGCTATTACACAATTAGCCCCCGCGATGATTGGCGCACTTATTTGGAAAACTGCAAACCGCAAAGGTGTATTTTCTGGTTTGGTTGTTGGATTTAGCTTATGGCTTTATCTATTAGTACTACCGCTCACTGGTAGTAGCTTTGGTTGGTCATTAGATTCTTACCCATTAATATCATGGCTTGATAGCCAACCTTTCAACCTCCCCATTGATGCTATTACTTGGGGGGTAGCACTATCGCTCATTGGTAACTTTGCCACTTATGGCATTGTTTCTTTATTAAGTAAAACGCGCGTATCTGAACACTGGCAAGCCAACCGTTTTATTGGTCAGCATGTTGGCAATAGATCCACTCTATCTGTACAAATTAAAGATTTACTGATGCTAGCTAGCCGTTTCGTAGGCGAAGAACGTGCGCGTCAAAGTTTTATTCGCTTTGCCTATCGCAAGGGGCAAGGTTTCACGCCGACGCAAAACGCTAGCAGTGAATGGATTGCACATACAGAGCGCCTGCTAACTGGCGTACTTGGTGCATCTTCAACACGAGTGGTTGTACAAGCAGCAATTGAAGGCCGTGAAATGCAAGTTGATGATGTTGTACGCATTGTTGGCGAAGCCTCTGAAGTGCTGCAATTTAACCGAACGCTATTACAGGGTGCGATTGAAAATATTTCCCAAGGCATTAGCGTCGTTGATCGCTCTTTGCGTTTAGTGGCTTGGAATAATCAATATATAAAGCTATTTAATTACCCTGAAGGTTTGATCCAAATCGGTCGCCCTATTGCCGATATCATTCGCTATAACGCGCAAAAAGGTTTATGCGGCCCAGGCGATGTCGAAATGCACGTAAGTAAGCGTTTATTTTGGATGCGTCAAGGGACTCCGCACACCTCTGAGCGCGTATTTCCAAATGGGCGTGTGATTGAGCTGATTGGCAACCCTATGCCAGGCGGTGGTTTTGTGATGAGCTTCAGTGATATTACAGCTTTCCGCCAAGCTGAAAACGCACTTAAAGAATCCAACGAAAGCTTGGAGCAACGGGTTAGTGAGCGAACGCATGAGTTGTCTAAGGTGAATCAGCAGTTACAGCATGCCAAGCATTTAGCCGAAACTGCCAATGAGTCGAAGTCGCGTTTTTTAGCTGCCGTTAGCCATGACTTGATGCAACCTCTGAACGCTGCACGTTTGTTCTCTGCCGCTTTAGGGCATCAAGATGCTCTACCCGAAGAAGTGCGCACGCTCGTTAGAAACTTAGACAGTTCATTGCGCTCAGCAGAAGATTTAATTAGCGATTTACTGGATATATCTCGTTTAGAAGGTGGAAGAATTACCACTAATATTCATAGCTTTGCACTTAAACCTTGGCTTGAAGCTTTAGGTGCTGAGTTTTATGCACTAGCAAATGAACAAGGTATTAAATTCCGCCTGCATAATCGTGATGTAGTGGTAGAAAGCGATCCACGCCTATTGCGTCGAGTAATCCAAAACTTTCTAACCAACGCATTCCGTTATGCCAATGGCACTGTGCTGTTAGGCGTGCGTTATCGTAAAGATCATGTGCGTATTGAGGTATGGGATAGAGGGCCTGGCATTCCAGAGGACAAGCTAAAAATTATTTTTGAAGAATTCAAACGTTTAGATAGCCATGTCACGCGAGAAGAAAAAGGATTGGGGCTAGGCTTAGCTATTGCAGACGGTTTATGTAAAGTGCTTAAGCACAGCATTGAAGTAAAATCTTGGCAAGATAAAGGTAGCGTTTTTGCAGTTAAAGTACCTTTATCTACAGGTCTAGCAGCACCTGTTACTGAACAACGAAAAGTAGTGGCTAGCACTAATAATAAACTAGATGAGCTGTGCGTACTCTGTGTGGATAACGAAGACAGCATTCTAATTGGTATGCGAAGTTTATTAAGCCGCTGGGGCTGTGATGTTCATACAGCACGTAATCAGCAGGAATGCCAACAAATACTTAACACTGGCGTAATCCCAAAAATTGCTCTTGTGGACTACCATCTGGATGATGGACAAACAGGTATTGGCATTATTCAATGGCTACGCAACCAGCTAAATGCAGACTTACCTGGCGTTGTCATTAGCGCTGACGGACGCGATGAACTAAGCCAAGAAGCGCATAGCAATCAGTTGAGCTTTTTAAGCAAGCCAGTTAAACCTGCGGCCTTGCGCGCACTACTTAACGCTATAAATAAAAACTAAGTCAATCATTATCCCTAGCAAAAACACGGCTAGGGATAATAAAATTGTCGGCAAAAAAATAGGCAGCCGAAGCTGCCCGAATTGCCTTGCGTGCTCTGTAATTTGGAAGTTACTTTTGCTTATCGTTATCTTTATCAAACTTCCAAACGAAATAGGCGAATGCTCCGAGGAACGCCACCATTAACCCTACTGTTCCTATACCAGCAATAATTACGATATCGGTGTACATATATGCGCTCCCCATCAGTGTTGCATATGTTTATATAGCCTCAATGTACTGTTAATATTTTTTTAACTATTGACGCCTGTCAAAACGACCTATACTTACACTAAAATTATGGGTATTAAAAAGATAAATTAAGCCACAGCTCGCATTTTTACTAGCTAACCATTCGTCGACTAATTTGCTGTCATCTATTACTTGCCTTTTTTCTTAGACTTAGCTTTCTTCTTTTTAACTAAAGGAAACGCTTGCTCGAAGGCTTTTCGAACCTTTTGCAAGTTACTTTCATGCTTATTATGAATACGCTTAGCGCGTTCTTCATCCAATGAAATGGGTAGAGTTTCCTTATCATTCATAGCCATCACCTACCTTTCTGTTACCTATTTAAAACCAATCTAATTTAAACGTTTGGCTGAAATTACAACAAAAATACCCGAATACCGTGATCTTAGCTAACTTTTGATTTACCATATCGCGCCTTTTTTATACTTGCGGAGATTAGAATGACGCAGCAGTTTCACCCGGGGCAACGCTGGATTAGTGACAGCGAAGCTGAATTAGGATTGGGCACAGTGTTAATGTGCGATGGACAACGCTTAACTATTCTCTATCCAGCTACCGGCGAAACGCGCCTTTACTCCGTACGTAACGCGCCGTTAACCCGCGTTCGTTTTGCAGAGGGCGATGAAATCAGTCACTTTGATGGCTGGAAAATGGTCGTTGAAGATGTCAAAGATATTGATGAGCTTATTATTTATCTAGGCACAAATGAAGACGGTGAAATGATAGAGCTGCCTGAAACGCAACTCTCTAACTTCATTCAATTTCGTCTGGCAACTGACCGTCTTTTTGCTGGCCAGATTGATCGCCGCTCGTGGTTCTCATTACGCTATCGCACGCTAGAACATCGCAGCCGACAAGAGCAAAGCAGCCTTTGGGGGCTTGCTGGAGTACGCGCTCAGCCTATTTCACATCAATTACATATTGCCAAAGAAGTGGCAGATCGTATTGCTCCACGTGTGCTATTAGCTGACGAGGTAGGTTTAGGCAAAACCATTGAAGCTGGCTTAATTATTCATCGCCAGCTAATGAATGGACAAGCCGCACGCGTATTGATTATGGTTCCTGAAACCTTACAGCATCAATGGCTTGTAGAAATGCGTCGCCGTTTTAACCTGCAAGTTACCCTGTTCGATCAAGAGCGCTTCCTTGCCAGCGATGCAGAAAACCCTTTTGAGGATTGCCAGCTGGCCCTGCTAGCTACTAACTGGATTAGCCATGATCAAGAAGCTCAACACGCATTAATAAAAGCGGGCTGGGACTTATTAGTAGTAGATGAAGCTCATCACTTAACTTGGAGTCAAAACGCAGTAAGTGCTGAATATCAATTAGTTGAGCAACTTGCTGCCTGTATTTCTGGTGTTTTGCTATTAACAGCAACCCCTGAACAGCTAGGGCAAGAAAGCCACTTTGCTCGTTTACGTTTACTTGATCCACATCGTTTCCATGATCTTGAAGCCTTTAAACAAGAAAGTGAGCATTATCTACCTGTTGCTGATGCTGTTCGTGAACTGCTGGAAAAAGGCAAGCTAACACAAAAAGCACAAAAGAATATTTTGTCATTCTTAGGTAAAGATTCTGCTGAACTCGTAAAAACAGCAAGCGAAGGCGACGAAGCCGCTCGCAAACGTTTAATTCGCGAGTTAATTGATCGTCATGGCACTGGACGCTTACTGTTCCGTAATACACGCGCAGCAGTACAAGGCTTCCCTGAGCGCGATCTACATCCTGTGCCTCTAGAGATGCCGCAGGCCTACCACGAATTTAATTTAGACTACCCAGCCTCTTTATACCCTGAAGTGGCTTATGCGGAAGAGTACAGCCGTATTGAATGGTGGGAGTTTGATCCACGCGTTGACTGGCTGATTGAGAAGCTCAAAGAGTTAAAAAGAGAAAAAACTCTGGTTATTTGCGCCCATGCACAAATTGCTTTAGCGCTGGAAGAAGCTTTGCGTACACGCGAAGGTATCCCAGCTACAGTGTTCCATGAAGGTATGAGTATTATTGAGCGAGATCGCTCAGCTGCTTGGTTTGCTCAAGAAGAAGATGGCGCACATGTGCTTATCTGTTCCGAAATTGGTAGCGAAGGACGCAACTTCCAGTTTAGCCATAATCTTGTTTTGTTCGACCTACCTGCTAACCCTGATTTACTTGAGCAACGTATTGGCCGTCTTGACCGTATAGGGCAGAAACATCGTATCCAAATTCATGTACCTTACTTTTTGGACACAGCACAAGAACGCCTATTTACTTGGTATGATCAAGCGTTAAATGCCTTTACTAACACCTGCCCAACAGGTAATGCCTTGCAAGCCAGCTTTGTTGATGAACTAGCCGTCATGCTCAACTCATCATTAGATATGGCGTTAGTTGAAAAGGCGCAGCAAGCACGTTTAGAGCTAGAAGCGCAGCTACAAAAAGGCCGTGATCGTTTATTAGAATTGAACTCTAGCGGCACAGGCGAAGGCCAAGCATTAATAGATGCTATTAATGCTCAAGACCAAGACTTTGCTTTGCCTATCTATATGGAACAGCTATTTAATATTTATGGAATTGATAGCGAAGACCATTCAGAGAATGCCTTTATCTTACGTCCTGGCGAGAAGATGCTAGATGCTGACTTCCCGTTGGGCGATGACGAAGCCACTACCATTACTTATGATAGAGAGCTAGCCCTTAGCCGCGAAGACATGCAGTTCTTATCATGGGAGCACCCAATGGTCCAAGGCGGTATGGACTTAGTGCTCTCTGGCAGCATGGGAAATACCTCGGTTGTATTACTAAAAAACAAAGCTATTAAGCAAGGTACTGTATTACTAGAATTAATCTTCTTAAGTGAAGCTTTAGCGCCTAAACATTTACAACTAGGCCGTTATCTGCCTTGCAATGCATTACGTGCGCTGCTTGATAATAAAGGCAATGATATTGCTAAGCACGTTGCATTTGAAACCCTCCACGCGCAAGTGGAAAATGTTGCAAAAGCAACCGCCACCAAGTTTGTCCGCGCCCAGCAAGCTGAAATCCTCAAGCTTGTTGCCACAGCAGAAGCCAAAATGCAACCTGAACATCAAGCCCGTATTATTCAGGCTAAAGAAGCCATACAGGCTGAACTGGGTGAAGAAATTTCTCGTTTAGAAGCGCTACAACTGGTTAACCCAAGCGTGCGTGACGATGAGATTAATGCGTTAAAAACACGTCTAGCACAAGCACTAAAAGCATTAGATAGTGCTGTTCTACGCCTAGATGCAATTCGTATTCTAGTGGCCGCCTAACGTGAACAAGGACGCAATTAGCTATGAAGTACAGCCTATCGGCTATTTGCGTTCTTGCTTTAAAGAGAAATTTGCCATTCCAAGGCAGCCTGCGTTAGCCCCAGCGGCAACGGCTGAATTAACCTTAATTGCACCTTATAACCAAGCACAGAGCCTTGCTGGACTAGAGCAGGTTTCTCATGTTTGGCTGATTTTTTTATTCCACCAATCCTTAACCGACACGCCACACCTGACCGTTCGCCCACCACGTTTGGGTGGCAACCAATCTATTGGTGTTTTTGCTTCACGTGCAACTCACCGCCCTAATAATATTGGTCAATCTGTTGTTAAACTAGAACGTATAAATCAACACAGACTTTACTTTTCAGGTATTGATCTACTAGATGGCACACCCATTTTAGACATAAAGCCTTATGTACCTTACTCCGATGCTATACCTACAGCACAAAATCTCATTGCGCCAGAGCCACCTAGCCTAATAGCCGTTAGCTTTTCAACTAACGCACTAGCCCAAGCACAAGCCCATGCCAAGCGTTTACAACAACCTATTGTGGCACTGATTGAACAATGCCTAGCACAAGACCCCAAACCGGCTTATCAAAAACCTAGCCCGCAGCGTATTTATGGCGCGCTTTTTTGGGATTTAAATGTCACATGGCACTATCCCACAGCACATAGTATTCATGTTCTTTCAGTAGAGCTGGCTCACCATTAGTTCTTGGTAATTAAACACCCTAAGAAGCTTTTTCTTGATCGTTTACAGGAAGATTGTAAATAAATTACCCATTTTGCGGCATTTATTGCACACTAACTCAATCTTTTTCAGCGACAGTATTCTTTATGAGTTTTTCTTCAATTCGCCGTTTTGGCTTTGCTATTTATCGCCGTGTAATGCTGCTCTGGGTTCGCTCAGAAACCATTGATAGCTCTATATTTGAGCAGTTACAGCAAGACCCCATGGTGGTTTACGTTCTACCACAGGCCTTTACCAGTGATCTTGTTGTTCTAGACAACGAATGCCGCAAAGCACAGCTAAAATCCTTAATGGATCCGCTTAATAGCAATAATCTTGCAGTTGAAAGCCGCTATAGTTATTTGCGTGAAAAACCACAGTGGAGTGGTCGAAAAGTTAAGCCACAGGTCGCACCTATGCTTAAAAAATGGGTGCATGCAGTAGAATCTGGGCAAGTTGAAGATATAAAAGTAGTGCCTGTAAATGTTTTCTGGGGGCAATCGCCCGATAGAGAAACCAGCCCTTGGAAACTTATCTTTGCAGACAGCTGGGCTGTTACTGGCCGCTTACGTCGTTTTTTTACCATTTTATTTCTGGGGCGAAAAACACGCGTACAGTTTGCCCAGCCTATTTCTATTCGCAGCCTTGTTGAGCAAGGAAAAGGCGAAGAACGCACAGAACGCTTAATCGACCGTGTTTTACGTGTCCATTTTAAAAATACTAAAACGGCTGTGATTGGTCCTGACTTATCGCACCGTCGTACATTAGTTAAAGCCATTATTCATGAACCTGCCATTCAAAAAGCCATTGCCGAAGAAGCTCAACGAGAAAATATCAGCTTAGAAAAAGCCCAGAAAAAAGCGCTTCGCTACGCTAAAGAAATGGCATCAGATTACTCTTATATTGCTATTCGCTTTTTAGAGTTAGTACTTAGTTGGTTTTGGAATAAATTTTATGACGGCATTAACCTTAAAAATATCGAAGGGCTCAGAGAGATTGCACCTGGCCACGAAGTGATTTATGTACCCTGCCATCGCAGTCATGTAGATTATCTGCTGTTGTCTTACCTGTTATTTGCGAACGGTTTGACGCCTCCACATATTGCCGCAGGAATTAATCTAAATATGCCTGTAATAGGTGGACTTTTACGTCGAGGCGGAGCCTTTTTTATGCGCCGCACCTTTAAAGGCAATCCGTTATATACCTCTGTTTTTAATGAATATCTGCACACCTTATGCCGGCGTGGCTTTCCGGTAGAGTATTTCGTTGAAGGCGGTCGCTCTCGCACTGGTCGTACGCTCCAACCACGTACAGGCATGCTGGCTATCACGCTACAAAATTACCTACGTTCGCACCGTTTACCTCTAGTATTCGTACCTGTTTATATTGGTTATGAGCGCGTACTGGAAGGTAAAACTTACTTGGGTGAGCTACGAGGGAAATCAAAGAAAAAAGAATCTTTCTTTGATGTATTTAAAGTGCTAGCCAGTATTCGCAAACAGCGTTTTGGTAAAGTGGCGGTTAACTTTGGCGAACCTATTAAGCTCACTGAGTTTTTAAATAACCAACAACCTCAGTGGCAAGAACAAAGCTATGATGAAAACGCCCAACCAGAGTGGCTGCGCCCAACAACGCATGCTCTAGCTGAAAAAATTGCGACCAATATTAATGCAGCAGCAGCTATCAACCCAGCTAACTTAGTAGCTATGGTACTGCTATCCACTAGCCGTCTAGCGTTAGATGAAATAGCGCTCGAAAAAGTATTAGACTTATATTTAGCACTACTACGCTCAGTACCTTACTCAGACTTTTCTTCATTACCGACAGGTGATGGGCAAAGCATGATTAAGTTTGCCTTAGAGATGAAGCTAATTGCGCAACAAGAAGATGCTCTAGGGCGGATTTGCTACCTTGATGAACAGAATGCTGTTTTAATGACTTACTATCGCAACAATGTACTGCATATGTTTGCTTTACCCGGCTTAATTATGAGTTATTTTCATAGCAATTCACGCATGAGCCGTGAACAAGTCATACGCTTTACAGCCACACTCTACCCCTTCTTACGTGCTGAACTCTTTATTCGTTTTGAAAAAGAGCAACTTGAAGAAGTTATTAATCAATGGCTCAACGCTTTTCTGGAGCAAGGCATACTGTCTTTAGAAGGAGATTACTATCAGCGCCCTGCCCCTAGCTCACCACGCTATGTATTCTTAACGCTAATGGCCCGTACTATCAGTCCAACGTTACAACGCTTCTATATGTCTTTAGCGATACTGCTTAATAAAGGGCAATACCAATTAACCGCCGAAGAGCTAGAACAACTCTCTACTGTAATGGCTCAACGCCTATCTATTTTGCATGGTATTAATGCACCTGAATTTTTTGATAAGACGCTTTTCCGTCACTTTACCCAAACACTCTTTACTGAGCGTGTACTTTGGAAAAATGCTGAAAATAAAATTGGCTTTACGCGCAAGCTAAATGAATTAGTTGAAAGCGTTGCCCGCCGTGTATTACCTGCAGAAATACGCTTATCTATCCGCCAAGTGACCAATGATGAAGATGAGTTTTCACCATTAACTTAGCTAGGTTTTCTAGGAAAAAATAAAAAAGGATGCCATCAGGCATCCTTTTGTTGTTTTAGTAACGGGCATCTTTTGGTTTTTTACCGCTTGGCCAATCGTTCTCTTTGCCTTCAAAGTCAGGACGAGGCATATGCGTAAAGAATTCAGAAACATCTACTGCATCCTGATCACTCATCCAGCCGCCTTGCCCCCAAGGCTTGGTTTTACTCATCCCCATTGGCATATTGTATTTTACAAAGCTAGCCGCTTTATAAGTACGTGCTAAGCCCGCACCAATGTTAAAGGACTCATCTCCCCATAGTGGCGGAAAAATAATATCGCCTTGCTGGTCTTTTAAACCTTCGCCATTTTCGCCATGACAGCTTGCACACTGTGCTGCATAGATCTTTTTACCCCGTTCAGGATTGGGCGTTAAGCTCATATCAATAGGCCCTGCATTGACTACCTCAACAGCTTTCGCCCCCATTGGAATGCCCTCACCTAACCATTTCATATAGGCCAGCATGGCTTGCATTTCTTTGCCTTCTATAGGTAAAGGCTTACCATTCATGGAACGTCTAAAACAGCCATTAATACGTTCGGCCAGTGTCATTACTTTTTCAGAACGCGGATTAAATTGCGGAAACGAGCTATAGGTATTGATATAAGGCGCGCCATACTGCAATTTGCCTTGATCAACATGGCAACTATTGCAGTTCATCATTGCTCCTACATTATCTGGCAAGAGCCGCTTGGTTTCATTCAACAAACGCTTGCCATACAGAATTTGCTCTGCATTTTCATGCTTTAAAATGTCACTATCTTTAGGCACTTGATAACTACCAACTATATTGCCTTCCTTATCTTTAACCGTCAGTTTATCAAGTAAAAATGAATTACCTGTTTCCGCTGCAATTGCACTGGAAAGCACTAACAAAGAAACAACTGCCAAGCCTTGAGTCATGCGTTTCATTACTGTGCCTCCGGAATATAATGCTGCGGCTTATTACTTACTAACTCACGCATATGCGCAACGTCTTTAACTTCAATACTGGATGCTTTATTAGTCCAACCTGTGCGAATAAAGGTAAGAATGTTAGCGAGTTCCTGATCACTTAAATGGTCAAAACCTGGCATTACAAAAGCCATTTTATCCGCCGGTGTTTTAGGCATAGCACCGCCTTCTAGCGTTACTTGAATCAAAGAGCTAGGGTCTTCTGCAAAGACAATAGAATTACCTGCTAAAGCTGGGAAAATACGTGGTGCACCACGGCCATCCGCTCGATGACACACAACGCAGTTTTCCATGTATTCCAAAGCACCTTTGGCTGTGTAATCACCCGCTAACAAAGCAGGAGTCGTTTGATCTAACTGCACTGGCGACTGTTCACTCATGCCTTGTTTAACAGGCAATTGCTTGATGTACTCCACGATTGCCCACACATCTTCTTTATGCATATGCTGCGTGCTATGCCCAACAACATCTGCCATAGAACCAAAGGCTGCTGTGCGTTGCGTGCGACCTGTGGTTAAAAAGTCAAAGAGCTCATCTTTACTCCAAGTCGCTAAACCTGAATGCTCACCTCTTAAGCTTTTAGCATACCAGCCTTCTAAAACAGCTCCAGCAAGATAGGCATCGCCATCCGCTAAACTGCGTGATTTCTCTTGAAAGGCAATGCCCCGTGGCGTATGACAAGCGCCGCAGTGCGCCAAGCCTTCAACCAAGTATTGACCTCGTTGTACTTGTGCGGAAGCTTGTGCAATAGGCTCAAACGCTCGAGGCTGAGCAAAGGTGATTTGCCACAAGGCTAATGGCCAGCGCCAGTTAAACGGAAATGGAATAGTCGAGTCTTGGTTTTCTTGTTCAACTGCTGGAACTTGAGTCATGAAATACGCATACATCGCTTTAATTTCATCATCTTCAACAATTTGGAAAGATGGAAACGGCATCGCAGGATAAAGTGAAGTATTGTCTTTACGAATTCCCTGTCTTACCGCTCGTTCAAATTCAGCATAAGAGTATTCGCCGATACCTGTTTTTGCTGCCGGCGTAATATTGGTTGAATAAATTGCACCCATTGGCGTTTGCATTGCCAAACCACCCGCAAAAGGCTTGCCTCCAGGAACGGTGTGGCAAGCCGCACAATCCCCAGCAATCGCCGCTTGCTCACCTTTTTTAATTAACGCCGCATCCGTTAAATCAACCTCTTCATTATGCGTGGTTGCATACCAATAGGGGACAGATTTAGCGAGTGCAAAGGCGGCAACAAAACCGACTACACCTGTCACTACTAACTTCTTGAGTATTTTCATTACAACCTCAACTTACTCAGTTTCAACACGGATACCTAAATCAGCTCTAGTCGATTTAGAAATATGCTTATCGTTATTAGATATAAATATAACGGAATAATAGAAAATAACTCTATAACTTTGTGAACTAATGTGATGACCTGTGTCACTCCCTTTGAAATGACCTATTAGTCTCTCCACATCCTGTAATAAAACCTTAGGATTGATCGTATTTTTCAGCTTTTTCTGCTAATCACGCAAAGACTCACGTGTTACATGACTAATTTCCATAAAAGCTTTCGCAGTCGTCTAAATGAGGAATCAGAATAGAGATGAAAATTAGAGTTATTTTTCAGCCGTGTTTGACGAGTTTAGTTGATAAAAGCTAGCCCTAGTTTAAAGCTCAGGGCTAGCTTTTATAGTGTTTTATTTCTTTTTATAGATAAAGGTGGCTTTATCAAAGTTGTCTGCCATGCGTCCCATGTTGCCTGCTAAATCAACCAACTGTCCTACTACGCGCTGCCCAACATCGCTATCAGCGCCGCCCATGGCTTTGTTGCGTAAGTAATCTTGTTTGATTTGTTGCCAGCGTTGCGCTTGTTCCTCAGTTAATACACCACGTAGCTCTGCTAGTTTTAGTAGGTTTTCTTCTGCACCTGTGGTTAAGAGCTGTGCCTCACCACGGTAATGGTCATCTATTAACTGCTCTAGCTCTGCTTGGTTCATAACTGAAGAAATTTTCTCAGCAATTTTTGCCATGTTTCGATAAGAGCCTTGCAGCTTAAATGGCGGTTCCGTGCGGTATTCATCCGCTTGAGCTGCGCTGGCAATGTATTGCAAGTTTACTTTTAACAAAACATCACGCACTTGCATTAAGCAGCTTAAGACAGCGGTAATTTCATTTACTTCTGCACCACTGTAGCTATAACTGAGTGCATTAGTAGAAATTTCTTTTCCTTGTGCTTTATCTGCTAATAAATACAAATCTTTAAGATCACGTGTTGCTAAAGGTGCTAGCACGCTATTGGATGTTAAACAGTTTTCAATATAGCTAAGCGCGAAGGCATCTTGCATACCACCCAGCACATCGCCCAAGTTATAAATATCCGCACGGTTTGCCAACATATCTGGAATTTTAAAGACTTCGCCTGATTCGGTATAAGGGTTACCTGCCATGACTACGCAAAATTTTCGACCGCGCATGTCATAGGTTTTTGTACGACCGCGCCAAACTCCTTCTATACGGCGTGTACCGTCACATAAGGAGATAAATTTCTGTAAAAACTCAGGATGTGTATGTTGAATATCATCAACATAGAGCATTACGTTGCTGCCCATTTCCAAGGCAAGATTAAGTTTTTCTAACTCTTGGCGCGAAGTAGCATCAGGTGCTTGCACAGGGTCTAACGAACGTACTTCATGGCCTAATGCAGGACCATTAATCTTCATGAAGATTAAGCCTAAGCGATCTGCCACGTATTCCATTAATGTAGTTTTACCGTAACCTGGCGGCGAAATAAGCATTAACATGCCCATTAAATCTGAGCGTTTATTGTCGCCCACAGTGCCCATCTGCTTGGCGAGATTATCACCAATAAGTGGCAAGTAAACTTCGTTAATCAAACGGTTACGCACAAAGGAGGTCAGTGGCTGAGGCTTAAATTCATCCACCCGCAACTGTGAGCGTTCTTGCTCTAGCAACGCTTGGCGTAATTCCAAGTAACGCTGTAAGCCTGGAATAAACTCATGACGATGACGTTGTACTTGGCTAAAAAATTGATCTACAGCCAATTGCAAAACGCCATTTTGCACATTGCTATGCTCGCCTAACAAACTTTCTACAGTACTTTGAAGAGAGGTTTCGGTAAACTTATAAGCGAAATCGCTATCAATTAAGAATAAAGGCACTGCTTCTGGGATAAAACGCTGGATAGAGCCTAATGCAGGGTCATTTTCAACCATAGCTTGCAGCCAGCTTTCGACCAACGACCAGCGCGCATCTGGACGCCCACGCAAGCGCTCAAGCGCTTGTTTAAAGGTATCCCACATATGCGCTGTGCTCATTCGCTGTTTTAAACTATTAAACAGCTCTCGAGCATATTTACTAAACTCAAAACCTATGTGTTCTTGGCACAGCTCTTCAACTAGATATTGCGCAGCTAACAAGCGATTGCTTTCATTCACTGCAATATTATGCACAGATAAAAACTGCGCCATAGCCTGATTCACTTCTTCGCTAAGCTGCTGCAAACCCTTTGCGCTGCCAAATAATTGACGAATATTAGCACTCGTACGTGCGCGCTCTGGCCAGTGTTCTGCTTGCACATCGTTGCGCCAGCGATTCCAAAAGAAAGTAGCAAAACCACGTACTTGCGGTGGGTAGCGTAGCAAGTAAGCATTTTCACGCAATGGAATCAGTGCCGTTAAAATCAAAGCGGCATCATGATCATGAATACCTTTTTGATAACCCTCTTTATAACGTGGCGTCATAAAGTCCCGCACCAACTTAGTCAGCTCATCTGGTTTGCTCAGAAGATTTTTCAATTCATCTAAGGTAAAGCCATGCCCTGCATCGGCTGCTTCAAGTACCAATGCCGCTAAATACTCTGCACGATAGACTTGCTCCGACTCCGACTCTAAACCTGTCTGCCAATACGCGCGTAATTGTTCTAGCTCTTGATGCTTAAGCGGCTCAAGAAAGTCTGTACCTGTCAGATGAAAATACAGCTCATCACCCCGTGGTAGCAGCGTTAAATCTAACTCTTGTGTGTTAACACTAAAACGGTGACGAGGGCCCAGCTTAATAACATTGCCCCCCTCTTCAAATAAATCAGACTTGTCTCGCAATGAGCGCACTGATTTATCACGCGCTGCTTTTAAACGTGCTTCAATATCATCTGCTTTGACATTGTCATGTAAATCACGTAAACGCGCACTGAGCTCACGTAATTTTAAAATCAGCGGATCTGCTGCAAAAAACGCATTGAGTTCATCAGCGTTTTCAATACGCACCGTGCGCCGCTGTACACTTTCTAAAATACGGACAGCAGCATCTTGCAAGCTTTGTGCACGACGTTGACGTTCATCTAATAACGATTGTTTATGACTTTGGAAGCTTTCTAGCAGCTCTTCACGCTTGCTTAGAATGTCATTTAAGAACTCATCATGATCGCCAAATTGGCTTTCCAATTCTTCAAGCTGCACGAGTAAACGTGACAGCTGCTCATCACAGGATTCAGGGTCACGCGCCATGCCCAACGCATTGGTAATGCTTTGGCTAAATAACTTAAATTGCGCACCAAACTGAGCAACAGTTTCCGCGCTACCTAAATTACGTCGACGTTGCTGCGCTCGCGCTTTAGCTTGGTTAAGCAGCACATAGATTTCTGAGATAGCTTCTACAATGGCGGTACGCTGAGTAGCGTCATCTATTTTTAATGATGCCATTAAGCTAGATAGCATATCCAAGTCGCTACCCATGCTATCCATAGCCATTACAGGTTCTGCCAGTTGCGCCACTGTGGTCGCCGCTTGCGCTTGTTGGTCAAGCTTTTCTAATTGGTCTGTAAATGGGCGTAATGCTTGATCGCTAATTAAAAACGCAGCGGTGCGCTGTGCCGTTTGCTCATACAGCTCAAGCAACTGCTGCCCCATTTCATCAATACGCGCCACGTCAATATAGCGGTAGTCACGAATGGTGAGTAATGCACCGCGGCGTTTAGTGATACTTTGCAATGCATCTACATAGTTCTGCACGTGATCCCAGTCGGTAATAGAGATTTCACGTAATAATTCTTTTTGCTGTTGCTCAGCCGCCTGCATGGCTTGAGCTGACTGTTGACGAATACTTTCTACTTTTTCGTATTCATCCAGTACCAGTTCACTGGTTTGTACAATTTCACGAATAACAGGTGCAATATCGGCGCAATGGCTGTCATTTAGCCAATGATAGCTATCAAATAAACGACGACTGTCTTGGCTCAGCTGTTGATAACGAGAGATAGAAACTTGGTCATTATTAATTTCTCGCGCTAAGTTATATAAATCAGATATGCCACGTACTAACTCAGCATTCCCTAAACGCCCATAAAAGCTATTTTTAGCCGGTTGACTCGCCGCATATTCTTCACTGCAAAAAGGAGTAGACCATACCTGCATCGGGTGAACACGTGTCGCTTCACTGCCTTCGGCAAAAAAGATCACCATACGCCCATCAGGGAAACGTGCTTGTCCATGCCCAAATATAGGATTCTGTAGTTGGCGGCTAATCATGTTGTAGGTAAAAAGTGCGGTTCTACCTTCTTCTGGATGATAAAACACATATTGCACATCTTCGCCATTAGGTGAGCGTAAAACTCGCTTAAAGCGCATACCCTCCATTGGCTGTTCAAACTTTTTATAATCACCATTTTGTAAGTAATACCCACCTGGAAAGATCAAACCATGATCTTCTGGCAGCTGACGACAAGAAATACCTATTTCATCAATGCGCTCAACCTTTTCAGTTAAGGTATTAAAAATCAAATAACGCCATTGCTCTTCACGGTACGGCAAAATTCTTAACAGAATTAAGCCGCCTAACTGTGCATATTCAACCTGTGCATCATCTAAGGATTGGCTTTTATCAATGACAGGCTCGCTATAAATACCCTGCCCACTTTGCGTATTATTTTCTACTTTAACGGTTAAATCACCGCCTACCGTTTCAACAAAAACTGTGTCCAAAATATTGATATGTGGATGACGGCCTTGTACCACCATTTCCCGCGTAGTTTTTTGCCATTCAAAATCAAAAGGTGTTGGTAATGCTAAGTCGCGTTCACCTCGATTATCTAAATAGGTAATGGTTTTGCCATCTGCTGAAATTTCCCAGCGAAATACCCGTCTATCGGTAATACGCTCGCCAATTTGAAAGCCGGCTAGTAGCTTGCCATCACGTACTGTTAGCTCAATTAGACGTGTATTTTTGTAATAGGTATATAGCTCGTCAAAATCATTTTTAAACGACGTGCTGTCTAAAAAACTGCCTGCCAAAGGCACGCTTTCGACATCATAACCTTGTTCATTTTCGACTAAACGATATAGGGAAAAAACATCCGCTAATTGGGTTTCTTTACGTAAGCCAAAGAATACGTTATAGCCAAATACGAGTAGCCCAGCGACACTGACAATATCACGGGCTAAACAGTTATTTTCGGTATGAATACGGACACGCCCTATGACCTCCATTTGGCTTGAGCCAAACTCGTTTAGGCGTGCTGTATTTAAACGTTCAGTCGCAGCCTGCAAACTACTGCCCTGTTCGTGCAATCGGCGCTTGAGCACTTCATAGGCTCCGCCCTGTGCGACAGCTTGATCTAATACGTGTTGTTCGCGTGCTGCGTCCTGAACTTCAGCCATTACCTTTCCCTATCTTTGCTTAGTTTTGCTCATCATTGTTGCTAGGTGCTGCTTTCGCTGGAGTATTAGCGCGAGCTAAAACGCTTTGCAAAATGTTCTGCACCACCGGGCTTTTGCCTACAACGCCCTCAATGGCTTTACCTACAGATAAGGATTTAGCAAATGAATTGAAGAAGTCGCCTTCTCCCCCCACAATTTCAATTTTCGCTTTAGATAAGGCAGCTGATAGCACTTCAGCTTGTTCACGTGCAATTTCTTTATTAGCTGCAATTTCAGCCATAGCTTGATCAAAGCCTTTTTCTAATTGCATACGGAACTCTTCATGCGCACGTGCCGTATCACCTAGGCCATTTAAGGCATTGAACTTGTCTTGTAAGCCGTCGGCTTCAGCTTTGAAACGCTCGCGTAATACTTCGGCGTCAACCAAACCAATATCGCGATTGGCTTTGGCTTTCGATGAACCTAACTGTTCTTCACCACGTGCCTGAGCCGTTAATTTCTCTTCCAGCACTTTAGCTTCTGCCAAGCCATTTTTCTCTTTCGCTTGTGCATGGGCTTCAGTAATACGGGCTTGTGCCAAGCCTTGCTCTTCATCTCCACGAGCTTGAGCCGTCATAACTTCAACTTTGACTTTAGCTTGCGCCATACCTTCTTTTTCTAAAGCAGCAGCTTGCACTTCACGTACACGAGCATCCGCTAACCCAGGTGCTGCGCGCTCAGCTTGAATACCTTCGGCCAAACGAATTTTCGCTTCTGCTTGTTTGGCCGCTGCTTCAAGGTCAGCCTGCGCCATGGTATTGACTTCAACTGCTTTATGTTTAGCTGTGGCTTCATCCGCTTCTGCTTGTTTAACCTGACGAACGAGTTCCTGTTCAGCTTGAGCTTGTGCATTTAATACAGTGACCTGTTTTAAACGCTCTGCCTCAGATACTTCACGCACTTCTTTAATACGTTCTTCTTCTTGCGCAACAGTTTTCTCAACGGCTACACGCTCACGAATAACGCTAGCAATATTTTTGCGCTCTTCTTCTAAGGCTTTTTCTTTTTCAATACGCTGTAATTCTACTTCACGTTCACGAGAAACAACTTCTAACTCACGGGCACGATTGACTTTTTCAATTTCAATTGCCACAGCACGTTCACGGTTTTGCTCAGCTACTTCTACTTCACGCAAACGATTTTCTTCACGCACTTCTAACTCTTGTGCTGTTTGAATACGTGCCATCTCAGATTTTAAACGTTCTTCTTCACGTACTTTTTCGGTCTCTGCTTGTTCGCGAGCACGAATAGTTTCAATTTCACGCTGCTGACGTGCTTCCGCATCTGCTTGTTGTCGCTCAAGCTCTAAAGTAGCTTCACGCGTTTCAACGTTCTTTTTCTTGATAGCTAACTCTTCATTACGCTCAAGTTCGTTAGTAATAACGTTTTGCGTAGCCGTTAATTCAGTAATCTTACGAATACCCTCAGCATCCAAAATATTAAATGGATCTAATGAGGCTTTCGGCGTTTGTTCAAGATAGTCAATCGCAACGTCTTCTAGCGCATAACCATTAAGGTCATTACCTATAACTTCAATAATACGATCACGGAAGTTTTGACGCTCTTCAAACAAGTGCACAAAATCAAATTGTTTACCCACTGTTTTTAACGCTTCTGAAAACTTAGCGTTAAATAGCTCATTAACTGCAATACGATCAGAGGCACGATCTACGCCAATAGCTTTAGCTACTTTTAACACATCTTCTTGGGTTTCATTTACGCGCAAATAAAAAGCAACTGTAATATCAGCACGTAAGTTGTCACGACAAATCAAACCATCTTTACCACGACGATCAACTTCCAGTGTTAATAAAGAGATTTTCATAAACTCTTTTTTGTAAATCACTGGGTAAACTAAAGCACCTGTAAAGTGCACTTTAGGCATTGAAGACATATCATTGACAATCAAAGCCGTACCTTGTGGCACTTTGATATAGAAGGCTTTAAATAATGCAAAAAAGCCAATAATGACTAAGAAGAAAAGACCTATTCCAATTAGGAAAGGCATTAAGGTAGCCATACTCATGCGTTGCGTGCTCCTTGTATCCCATTAATAATTTTTGCCATATTGGCAAGAGTTAAATATATAAGGGCTAAGCCCTTTGTCATTTTCCTTGATGACCTAGCACACATTAACACCTGCTAACGGGCTGATCGAGAATATCTAGTTGAGAGAGTGCCAAACCACCTCAAAGTCACACTTTGTCATGATCCAGAAAACTCACTCTCACTAACAATGTAGTACACATGCTGATCAGCGATATATTCAATTAGCACAACACGATCACCACGTTTAAAGCTATTAGGCTCTTTAGCTCTTACTTTAAGCAGCAAACCAGCACCACCATCTTCTAGTAACGCCTCACCAAAAGAAGGAGTAACCTTACCACTACGTAAAACTGCAGTGCGCCCTAAAATAGTTGGATGGCTATTCATAGATTTGGCTTTACGAAAGAATGATCCTAACGGGCGGCAAATTACAACAGTGCAAAACATAGCCACAAAAAGTGCGCCTATTAAAACAACTATACCTATCGGATAAACAAACCAGCCTAAAGGCAAGTGATTGAGCAATAGCAATTGCACAAAATAACCTACCAACCAAGCAAAAAAGAATAAAACAGTAAGAAGAAGAGTAATTGGAATCCCAACCAAGCCTAAGCGCATTAATAAACCAGCAAAGGCTTCTAATGCTCCTTCAAGCTTACCCTGTACGACACCATCAATTTCCATATCGAAGTCCAGCACATCGACTTCAACTATCCCTAATGCTGCAATCAACCAATAAACAATGGCAATACACAGCAAAAAGGTAAGCACGATAACGGGAAACTGCATGATGGTATTAAAGAATAGCTCCATCAGCGAGGGACTCCTGTAGTTAAGGGCGGCTACTTAACTTAATAAGTAGCCGCTATTTCCCATAATTTATTCTTGGACTGCTCTGGCTTTCAAACGTTCCAAAATAGCATTAGCGCTATTAGTATCTGCTGAAATCCCTGCATCACGCAGTTTTTTCTGAAGCTGAGCATCCGCATCTTCAAGCTCAACAATTTCTTGGCTGGCTTCTAACTTTGCACTACGCTCAGCTTGTTTTTGCTTGATTCGCTCTAATGACTCTAACGCAGTATGCAGTTTTGCTTGAGAGCCACCTTGACGCGTAGCAACAGCTACTTGTGCTTTTTGCACTGTTTCCGTCGCTTTTAGCGTATCTACTTGCTGTTTAAGGCGCTTGATATTGCTTTGCGCCTGCTGCACAGAATGGCGCAATTGTTCTACGCTACGTGCATAAGCTTCCTTTTGCTCTTTATCTTCCTTCATGCTTGATTCTAGCAAGGCTATTTTTTCGGCAACTTCCAGCGCCAGTGTTTCATTACCCGATTCCAGTGCTTTAACTGCGTACTCTTCATACTCAGAAACTTTTGCTTGGCTTTTATTAGCACGATCTACAGCTAACTTATGTTTAGCCATGATCTCGGCTAGCGCTTCACGGGCTTTTTTTAACTCTTCATCAGCATCACGAATTTCTTGATCTAAAATACGCATTGCTTGGCTATCAACCATAGCTTCGCCTAACTCATTGGCGCCGCCACGAAGAGCGGTCATTAATTTGCTCCATACGTTCATAGGTTACTCCTTGCAATTAGCTGATTGCTGGTAAAAAAGATTCAAACGCTGCTGTAGCTTTCATAACATTGTCGGCTAGTACTTCAAGCTCTAATACAACATTTTCAATTTTAGATGTAGCGCTGAGTGCACCGTACATGATGTAGCACTCTTCACCATCTGGCAGTATCTCTAAACCTATACTGGATAATGGGAAAAATTTATGGCTGCGCAATACTTCTTCATGAAACTTAGGTTTATCCGCAATATCACTAGCCGGCCACAAAACTACTTCGGCAATAATTTGCTCACCCATGATGGCGATAAAAATAGGTAGATCGCCATATTCTCGCATAACCACATGCAGACTAGGTTCAACCCCATCAATAACCTCTACTTGCACTGCATTACTTTGCACAAGTGAAGTTGCACTTAACGCCTGATGCAACTGTGAAATTGTCCATACTGAGTTAGGCATAACCTCTATTCCCTCTTCGGTTGCGGCAAGCGCTGTCGTAATAGAGTGACGTAACTTGCGTTCAATGTAGTTCAATTGCGCAGCATTTTCAGGCAAGATCCATACTTCTTTTTTGACTAAACCCTGCTCACGTAAACGCTGACGAAACTGACGCTGATAATAGGCTGATGATTTCTTGTCCATAAGCACAAACTACATCCTTACATGTAAAAAGTAAACACTTACATGTGATATTTTTAATTAACCATTTATTTACAAGGTTTTACCAAACTCGCGGGCACCTAAAAATACTGATAGAATCACGGCCCTTTAAAATGGGTATACCCATAGAAGTAAATAGACTAGCGCCATATTAGTTATTTTCACTAAGGTCTAAGCACTTTTTAGAATAAGCTTAGATACAATTTAAGTATAGGATTCTAGAAAACCTATCCCTATAAAAAGTACTAATACACTACTAATAAGAAGACGGCGACTGTGAACAAACTGTACTTAACCTACAGTTAAATCCTGCGAGGAATAATAAATGCGTTCAATCACAAAATTGATTTGCGGTGGACTGCTTGCAACCGCTGTCAGCTCTGCTTTAGCTGCTGACGGACAAGCTATCTACCAAAAAGGCGGCTCCAATCCAGGCGCCATTGCGTGCATCACTTGCCATGGCCCAGAAGGCATGGGCATGGATGCAGGCGGCTTCCCTCATATTTCAGGCTATCCTGCTGAATATTTAAACAAGCAAATTCACGATTTCCGTTCTGGTACTCGTCAAAACCCTATCATGCTACCAATTGCTAACGGTTTAACAGACGAGGAAGCACTTGCAGTATCACAATATATTGCATCCATGAAATCACCAAAAACACCTGAAGTGACACGTGCCAAAAAACCTGAAGGCGAAGGTGAAACGCTTGCCTTGCGCGGCGACTGGACACGCAATATTCCAGAGTGTGTTGTATGTCACGGCCCTGGCGGCGTTGGTGTTGGCACATCTTTTCCACCTTTAGCAGGACAACATCCTAGCTATCTTAAAAACCAACTACATGCATGGAAAAACGGCACTCGTAAAAATGACCATGCAGACTTAATGGGCCATATCGCACGCGCACTCACTGAAAGCGAAATAGATGCCATTGCCCAGTATTTCTCAGGTTTAGGTAAATAAGGTGATGACCATGAAAAAACTATTATTAAGCACCTTAGCTCTTAGTGTTACTAGTGTAGCCTTGGCAGCCACACCAATTAAAATGGATGATCAGTCTCAACTACAGCCTTCTGCGCAAAAAGCAGCCGGCGAAAGCTACCATGTGCCTCCACTCGAAGCCGACTTGCCTGACAACGCATTTGGTGAAATGGTACGTAAAGGCCACGCGATCTTTGTTGATACCAAGCGTGAAGCGCCTGAATACGTTGGCAACGGCTTAAACTGCGTTAACTGCCATATGGATCAAGGCCGCCTAGCTAATGCAGCACCTTTATGGGCTGCATATGGTATGTATCCTGCTTACCGCAGCAAAAACAACAAAGTCAATACTTATGCTGAGCGCATTCAAGGCTGCTTTCAATTCAGCATGAATGGCAAGCCACCAGCTGCAGATAGCCCAGAAATGACTGCGCTGATCACTTACTCTTACTGGCTAGCCACCAATGCACCTACAGGTGTAGAGTTACCTGGCCGTGCCTACCCTAACGTAGCAAAACCCAAAGATGGCTATAGCCTAGAGCGTGGCAAGCAGGTTTATGCAGACCAATGCGCTTATTGCCATGGCCCTAATGGTGAAGGTCAAAAAGTAGGTGAAAACTACGCCTTCCCACCACTTTGGGGCAAAGACTCCTTTAACTGGGGCGCAGGCATGCACCGTATCAACACGGCTGCAACCTTCATTAAAGCTAACATGCCATTAGGTAAAGGGCACACACTAAGCGACCAAGAAGCTTGGGATGTGGCAGCCTACATGAACAGCCATGAGCGCCCACAAGATCCGCGTTTAGTAAATGGTTCTGTAGAAGAAACCCGCGTTAAATACCATGCGAATGATGGTGTTAACCTATATGGCGAAAAAGTGAATGGCGTTATTTTAGGGCAAGGCACTAAGTAATAACGCTTAAGCGTAAAAAAGCCGCTACCTAATCATAATTAGGAGCGGCTTTTTTATTAATTCTATTTTACTGGTGTTGGCGGCTTACGGTTCTTAGTATTAGAGCGTTTGAATTGACTAACGTATTGTGCTGTTTGGGCGCTATGACCTACAGGCACTCGCTCAACACTACCACCTTTTTTCAAGAACAACGCTGTTTGGCGAGCAATCATTTCACTCGTCAATTCTGACTCCTGTGCATTTTTCACACTCATCTTGTCCTCCTGATCTTTTGCAAGAATCAAACATGATAGCACAATGCTATAAACATTTCCTGACTACAGAGTCACAGCTTATTTCAATCCCTTTTCCTTTAAAAACTGGTTAATCGCTTTATTCTCTTTAGTCGCTAATGAATAAACGCTACAGCACTGCAAACTGCTTGGTAAAAATGGAGCAACTTCAGTAAAGAACTCTAAGCTAACTGCTTGTAAATACAGCTTTTTAAGGTGCGTTAAATACTGAATATTTTTTAACCGCTGCAAGCCTTTTAGTTTTCTTAAGCTAACTATTTGCAAATGCTGGCAATTAGTAAAATCTATTTCAGCAAGCTGCCCTTGGTTTTCAATAATTAAGTTTTTTAGCAAACCAAAACGCTGTAGCTCACCCAAACTACGCAAACCTCGAATACCATCAATTTTCAACGTATGTATAGGTAGTGCTTGAATGGCTTCTAAATTATCTTGCGCGCCTGAGTATAAAAATAACTCTTCAAGTTGGTGTAAATTATTGAGTATTGATAAATCAAGGTGAGGAAATTTTCTCAACTGTAACTTTTTAAGCTGCTTGAGGCTTTTGATACTTTCAATACCTTTCCCCTGCCCCCACAACACTAAAGAGGTTAAATTAGGAAAGCGTGTTAAAGCTTGCATATTGAGTTTTTGGTTTCGAATATCACGAAATTCTAATGACATAAACTGTTCTGGATGAGCAAAATGCTGCAAAAACTCAACATCTGTCCACAAATAAGGTGAAAAATCTAAATGACGCAAGTGCGACAACTGATAAAGACATTCTGGATTTAGCACAGCATTCAAACAGTTAATAGTAAGGTTAGTAACATCTGGAAGATGCACTAATACCTGAGCATCAAACTGTTCTTCCTGTCCATACATACCATAAAATCGTACATTTATTCTGTCTTGATAGGTCTGACAAAGCTTATTTATTTTTTTAAGCTCGGCAGGTTTGATTGCCGCCATATCATCAAATTGGAGTGTAATTTCGGGAGCCTCAAAGCCCTTAGCCAGGGTTGTCAAAATAGCGGCTGATGGATTGGTAAATCTATCCTTCATAACAACCTAACTCCAAAAACAAACGGCTACAAATAAACTAAGCACTTCACTTATTTCTACCCAAGCCCCTGCGGTATCACCAGTAGTTCCACCAATTTTCTGGAGCAAATTATGGCGAAACCAAAATAGCGCCAGCACATTAAATATAACTAACCAGACCGCCAACCAGCCCCAAAAAACCAGTAATAGCAGGTTAATCATAAATAATTTAGGCAATAACGAGCGTGGCAAGTGCTGTGAAATATAGCTACCCAGCCCTTGTTCACGAACATAAGGTACATTTGCCAGCAACCACAGTAAACCTAGCCGAGCCAACCAGGGCGCCAGTAGCAAAGGTGCAAACCACTGCAGCTCAAGTATCTTGACCAGCAGCACAAATTTTAAGAGTAATAATAAGAACAATCCAATCACAGCCATTGGACCACTACGCGGATCTTTCATTAAGGCTAAAGTGCGCTCCTTATCACCATGCCCACCTGCCCATGCATCTAACATGTCAGCAAAGCCATCAAGGTGTAACGCACCTGTCACTACCACCCAAAATACTAACAATAAAACCGCTTGCAGCCATGCATTTTGCTCAGGCAATAGATAGCCAATACCCCATAACACTGCACCTATCAATCCGCCAACCAATGGATAATATAAGGCCGAACGCCCCATTTCTTCTGGTTCTGGCATGCGCAACAAAGTAACCGGCACCCGTGTTAAAAACTGCAAGGCAATTAAAAAGTTAAACAATATCGCCTCTAGCCTTTACTGAAAAATCAAGATGATAAACATCGGCATGGGCAACATTTATTTGCAGTAATTCTTTTAAAGCAACACCTTGTGCACGGGCTAACAAGAGGCGAATAACACCTGCATGAGTGACTAACAGCAAGGTTTTATTGGCATATTCCTGTTGCAACTTAGCCACACCTTCAAAAACACGCTCCATAAAGCTTTGTGTCGATTCTGCATTAGGCGGGGTATAGGCAAAAGGATCAGCCCAAAACTTAGTTAACTGATCAGCATGATGCTCCATCAATTGTTCAGCAGTGCGCCCTTCCCAATCACCAAAATGAATCTCTTGAAATGCCGCATCAATAGCTAAAGGTAGCTGATGAACCTTGGCGTAATGCTCAGCAAAACTTAAACAACGCATGAGAGGTGAGGATATTACCTGATCAACCATGAGCTCATTTGGCAATGCATCAAGCATATGCTGCCAGCCAATATCGGTTAAAGCATCATTAAGCGTACCGCGAAATCCTCCGCCTTGAGTTGTTTCTCCATGACGTAAAAGCACTAATCGCATATAGATTTCCTATCCACCCTTGCCTGAGAAAAAGTTGCCATATTGGCATTAAGCATGCAGATATTGCGCAATAAAGGCACAGCCAAGGCTGCCCCGCTTGCTTCACCTAAACACAGGTCCAGAGCCAATAAAGGCCTCACCTGTAGCGCTTTGAGCACTGCCTTGTGCCCTATTTCAGCGCTTTGATGCGCAAACAACATCCAGTTAATGCTCGCTGGATTTAAAGCTTGCGCACATAATGCCGCTACTGAACAAATAAAACCATCGACTAACACACTAAGACCACATTGCGCCGCGGCTATGTAAGCACCTGTGATAGCTGCAACCTCAAAACCACCCAAGCTTTGCAAAACCAAGAAGGGAGACTGCGACTTTAGTTGATGAAGCGCTAAAGCTTGATCTATGACGTTTATTTTATGCTGCACGCCTGAAGGATTTAATCCTGTCCCCTTATCAACCATAGACTGCGCCGACTGATTTAATAAAGCACATGCCAAGGCTGACGCTGTTGTGGTATTACCAATACCCATCTCGCCTGCAATAAAAAGCTGAACCCCCTGCGCTTTAGCCCGTTGAACTGCTTGACGGCCAATACTGAGTGCTTGTTCTAATTGTTCAGCTGTCATGGCTGGCTGTTGCGTAAAATTTGCTGTGCCCTTAGCCACAGGCTGGTGCAACACTCCCTCCAGTTTAGGTGCTGACTGCAAAATACCGCAATCAATTACTTCCAAATAGGCATCTAGCTGCTTTGCAAGTACGCTAATAGCTGCACCGCCTTGGACAAAGTTGCCCAGCATTTGCCGAGTAACCCTTGCTGGATACGCTGATATTCCTTCTTCAGTAACGCCATGATCAGCTGCAAACACACTAATCCAGACCCTATCTAAATGAGGCTTAAGCACGCCTTGCATGGCCGCTAAATGCAATAAACACTGTTCTAAATAACCCAACGAGCCTAATGGCTTGGTTAAATCAGCATTGTGTTGTGCAGCTTGTTCTTGCGCCTGTCTATTTAATGCTAATGCTGGTTTTTTCCACCACATGCTAATGCTGCTCCTTTAAGTACCATAGGCAGCCCTGCCACAGTAAAGATAACACGCTGAGCTTCTTGGGCTAAGGCTTGATGCAGCCAGCCAGCCTGATCTACATACTGACGTGACAGTTCGCCCATAGGCACTACACCTAGACCTGTTTCATTGCTCACCAAAATAATATGTCCACGCTGCTGCACCAGCACAGATTGCAACGCCTGTATCTGTTCGTTCAGCAACTGCCTATTTTCTGTCAGTAATAAATTAGTTAGCCATAAGGTTAAACAATCAACTAATACACATGCATGGGCTTTCACATTCTGCTCAATAGCCTCGGCTAAGTAGATAGGTTCTTCACATAGTGCCCAAGTTGATGGGCGCTGAGCTTTATGCTGAGCAATACGTGCTTGCATTTCAGCATCTAAGGCTTGCGCTGTTGCGATATAGCAAACTGAACCCTCCACCTGTTGAGCTAATTGTTCAGCTAAACGGCTTTTCCCCGAACGCGCGCCACCTAAAATAAGCTCATAACTCATAGCGCTGGCTGCGCAATAATGCGCCAGTCATGCCCTATTGCGCGTATATCTTGAATACGTAGATCAACAGCTTGTGACATATGTTGGAATGGCAATGACAACAATGGGTTGGCCAATGCGCCCATTAATTTAGGCGCCATATAAATATACAGCTCATCTACTAACCCTTGCTCCACAAAAGCCCCCGCTAAGCGAGGCCCTGCTTCAACCAAGACTTCATTAGTACCGCGTACAGCTAGTTTTTTTAATAACTCAACTAAATTCACTTTGCCGTTCTGCTCGGTGAGGCAGAGGTATTCAATATCTGACTGATTTGCAACCCTTTGCAATGTGGCTACTAGCACTTTTCCTGCTTGAAAAAATGCAGCTGTTGTAGGCACTCTTAGTTGACTATCAATGAGCAAACGTTCAACAACGTATTTTTCAGCTAATGCCGTTTGCCACGGATCTAGCCCAAGCTCTGCTGATCGAACTGTTAATCGGGCTTGATCTTGTAAAACTGTATCTGCACCTGTAATGACTAGGCTAGATCTTGCACGTAAACGCTGTACATCACTACGAGCAGCTGGGCCCGTAATCCACTTGCTTTCGCCATTAGCCATTGCAGTACGTCCATCAAGGCTCATTGCCAGCTTCACACGCACCCAAGGCAATCCAGTTTCCATGCGCTTAATGAATCCACAATTAAGGCTGCGTGCTTGTTCTTCAAGTACACCTGAAATTACTTCAACTCCAGCAGCTTGTAGACGCGCCAAACCTGTACCTGCTACTTGAGGATTAGGATCTTGCATAGCCGTAACCACTCTAGCTACTCCAGCGCTCACTAGAGCATTGGCGCAAGGTGGTGTTCGCCCATGATGGCTACAAGGCTCTAGCGTGACATAAGCTGTAGCGCCTTTAGCCTGTGTTCCTGCCTCACGCAAGGCATGCACTTCAGCGTGAGGTTCTCCAGCGCACTGGTGCCATCCTTGCCCAACTACGACACCATTCTTCACAATGACGCAACCAACTCTTGGGTTAGGATGCGTGCTATATAAGCCCTGCTGCGCTAGTTGCAAAGCTTGTGCCATATAGGTTTGATCAATCATTTTTTTGGTTACGGTTAGCGAGGCGATCAATTTCATCGCGAAATTCATTTAAGTCTTGGAAGCAACGATACACAGAAGCAAAACGGATATAAGCAATTTCATCTAACTTATGCAGCTCATTCATTACCAATTCACCAACTAATAATGACTTCACTTCACGCTCGCCTGTTGCTCGTAAACGATGTTTAATGCGGGCAATGGCTTCCTCAAGTTTTTCCATGCTGACAGGTCGCTTTTCTAAGGCTCGCAACATACCAGCACGTAGCTTGTCTTCGTCAAAAGGTTGGCGACTACCATCTTGTTTAATCAGCCGAGGTAATACTAATTCAGCCGTTTCAAACGTCGTAAAGCGCTCGCCACAAGCCAAGCATTCGCGGCGACGTCGTACTTGATCACCATTGGCAACCAAACGTGAGTCAATGACCTTGGTGTCTGTAGTGCTACAAAACGGGCAATGCATAGATTCATCCGCCTTTTACAAATAGTTTCTCATGGTAACTGATCTTATCGGCAAGACAAACAGCAGGCGTTGCGCTATAACACAAGCACCCTATTTAAAGTGATTCATATGCTCAGTCCTACTTTACTCATTAAGCATCTACAACATTTCATCAGTGATGCGCAGTTATCTATTACACCGTTAAATACAACACCAATTCAATTATGGCTGATTGATCCAAACAATATGCAGCGCCACTTTACTGCCGAGGAAACACAAGCGCTGCTAAATGCACCGCCTTATTGGTGTTTTTGCTGGGCGAGCGGTTTTGCTTTAGCTAAGTGGTTATTGCAACATTCTGAACAGGTAAATGACAAAACCATAATAGATTTTGGCGCTGGCAGCGGTGTGGTCGCTATTGCCGCAGCACTAGCCGGAGCGAAAAAAGTTATTGCCTGTGATCTAGACCCCATAGCACTACAAGCCTGCCAAGCCAATGCTTACCTTAATCAAGTAGAGCTAAGCTACTGCCCTGATTTGTTGCAGATAGAAGAGAAAGCGGATTTACTAATAGCCGCAGATATTCTTTACGACTCAGCTAACTTTAGTTTACTAGAACAATTTCCTCACTACGCCAACGACTGCTTAATCGCTGATTCTCGTGTACGTAACTTTGAACATGCCCAGTACCAAACCCAAGAATTATTAACTGCGTGCACCTTGCCTGACTTACAAGAACCTGAAGAATTTAAAAATGTTCGCTTATACCGCTTGAAATCCGATAAAAAGTAGCCAGTTTATTTGCGCTTAATAGTACGATCTTTATAATGCGCAGATCTTTTTTCTTTACTTGAGGTAGGCCACGCTCTCATGGCTAAAAAACTTTATATCGAAACCCATGGTTGCCAAATGAACGAGTACGATAGCTCGCGCATGATGGATCTACTGGGCGAACATCAAGCCATGGAAACTACGGATGATCCTGCACAGGCTGATGTTATTTTATTGAATACCTGCTCAATCCGTGAAAAAGCACAAGAGAAAGTATTTTCTCAACTTGGACGCTGGCGCGAACTTAAAAAAAGCAATCCTGAGCTTGTTATTGGTGTAGGTGGCTGCGTTGCCAGCCAAGAAGGCGACGCTATTCGTCAACGGGCACCTTATGTTGATGTGGTTTTCGGCCCGCAAACACTGCATCGCTTACCTGAAATGATTGATGCAGCGCGCTCTACTGGCTCTGCTCAAGTAGATGTTTCTTTCCCTGAAATTGAAAAATTTGATCGTTTACCTGAGCCTCGTGTCGATGGCCCAACAGCTTTCGTTTCAGTCATGGAAGGCTGTAGTAAATACTGTACTTTCTGCGTTGTACCTTATACGCGCGGCGAAGAAGTAAGCCGTCCCTTTAATGACGTCATGATGGAGGTCATCCATCTAGCTGAAAATGGCGTGCGTGAGATTACCTTACTGGGACAAAATGTAAACGGCTATCGCGGCAATATGGAGGATGGCTCTATCTGTGATCTTGCCGACTTAATTCGTGCTGTAGCCGCTGTTGATGGTATTGACCGTATTCGCTATACCACCTCGCATCCACTTGAGTTTTCTGATGCATTGATTCAAGCCCATGCCGAAGTACCTGAGCTGGTTAAATACTTGCATTTACCAGTACAATCTGGCTCTGACCGTGTACTTGCAAATATGAAACGCAATCATACAGCGCTTGAATACAAGTCGCGTATTCGTAAATTAAAAGCCGCTGTGCCTGATATTTTAATTAGCTCTGACTTTATCGTAGGCTTCCCTGGCGAAACTGAAAAAGACTTTGAACAAACAATGAAGCTCATCGAAGATGTAGGCTTTGATTACTCCTATTCATTTGTCTATAGTCCTCGCCCTGGTACACCTGCGGCCGACTTAAACGACGATACTCCCGAAGCAGAAAAAAAGCGCCGCTTAGCTTTATTGCAGCATCGTATTAACCAGCAAGGCTTTGAGTACAGCCGAAAAATGGCTGGTACAACACAGCGTATCCTCGTAACGGACTATTCGAAAAAAGATCCAGGTATGTTACAAGGACGTACGGAAACCAACCGTATTGTGAATTTCCGTAGCAGCAATCCATTACTCATTGGGCAATTTGTTAACGTCTATATTGAGGAAGCAAAACCGCACTCATTGCTAGGTAGCCTAATTGAGTAGTGGCAATCCTCTAAAATCTGACCTTAGTCGGATAATTAGTTAATTAATTGAAATACAGTAGAACTTACATAAGAGTTCTGGTAATTTCGCCCGCTTAGTTTAGGTGCCTTAGGTAACTAAGGCATCAACACTCGGGATTTATAGTGTTTGAGAGGCGGTCATTATGCCCAACAAAGCAAAACCTCAAGGTGATCAACTAACCCGCGGCTTCGTTCCTTACAAGGAAACTAAAAACGAAGAATATATGAGCGAGAAAATGCGCGCTCACTTTGTTGACATTCTTAATAACTGGAAGTTAGAGCTTCTTAATGAAGTTGACCGTACTGTTAACTACATGAAAGATGAAGCGGCCAACTTTCCTGATCCAGCGGATCGTGCTAGTCAGGAAGAAGAATTTAGTTTAGAGCTACGCACACGTGACCGTGAGCGTAAACTAATCAAGAAGATCGACAGCACACTACAGCTTATTGCTGACGATGAATATGGCTGGTGTGACGCCTGTGGCGTAGAAATTGGCGTTCGTCGTTTAGAAGCTCGCCCAACCGCGACACTCTGCATTGACTGTAAAACACTGGCAGAAATCAAAGAAAAACAAATGGGTTCATAATACTTATTTGCTCGCTAAAAAAGCCCTCATTAGCTTATCTAATCAGGGCTTTTTTATGCTTTCTTGTTACATGAAACCACAGCCATTATTCAATAACATCTGTAATTTCGCTGTCTCGCTTTAATCTTCTGCAGCTAAGGCTTGAGTCACTTGCTCCAAGGCCAACTCTAAAGCGGCTTGATCAGCAAAGACTTCGCTTTCGGCAATCTGCTCACCATTAAGCATCAAACTAAAAGCTAAGCCTTTTTGTTCAATGGCAACCTCCTGCTCTTGTAAAGCTTTACTTGCCATACCCGCAGCTTTGCCATCGGCAAATCCTTTGGATAAAAATAATGTTTCCCCTTCGGCATTTAACAAGCGAAAACGAAAGCCTAGCTCATCACGAAAACTCACTAAACGAGACGACTTTTTGGCTTTTTTCTTAGCCGTACTCTTTACTTGAACCTGAGCATTAAATGAGCGCAAACCAACAGCAGCACGTAACTCTTCAAGGAAAGGCAGCGCAATAGCTCTTGCCTTTTTTGCTCCCATGAGCATGATATCTTCAAGGTCATCTGGACGAGCCATCAACTCATGATACTTAGCGCGAGGCTGTTCTAAGCTTGCATTAAGCAATTCAAATAAAGCCTGTTTAGCTTCTCCCCATGCTAAACCTGCCATTAAATCACTACGCATTTGCTGCTCTTGTTCAGCACTGGCGAAGGCTTTATAAATAGTAAACAAATGGGAATTATCAGGGTCTTTTGCTTCACCTGGTAACTTAGAGTCTGTCACTATGCGCATTACTAAATCGCGAAGCTGCTTTTCTGAGCAAAATAAAGGAATAGTATTATCATAGCTTTTTGACATTTTACGCCCATCAAGCCCAGGCAAAGTAGCTACAGCTTCTTCAATTTGCGCTTCTGGTAATGCAAAAAACTCTTTTCCAGCACCATATAAATGATTAAAGCGTTGAGCAATGTCGCGGGCCATTTCAACATGCTGGATTTGATCACGCCCTACAGGTACTTTATTGGCATTAAACATAAGGATATCTGCCGCCATTAACACAGGATAGCTGTATAACCCCATAGTCACACCTGCATCAGGGTCATTCCCTTCTTCCGTGTTCACATCCACTGAAGCTTTATAAGCATGAGCACGATTAAGCAGCCCTTTTGCTGAAACACAGGTCAAAAGCCACATTAGCTGCGGAATTTCTGGAATATCCGATTGGCGATAGAAAGTGGCACGCTCTGCATCAAGCCCCCCTGCCAGCCAAGTTGCAGCTATCGCTAAGCGTGATTCTTGCACACGCAGAGGATCACCACATTTAATCAAAGCATGGTAATCAGCTAAGAAATAAAACGACTCTGCACCCTGTCCGCGGCTTGCTTCAATCGCAGGACGGATAGCGCCAGCATAGTTACCTAAGTGTGGGATACCAGTTGTGGTAATACCTGTCAGAATTCGAGTAGTCATCTATCTATCGCTTAATACAGTTAATTCAAAGACGCGCAGCCACTAAGCTTTTTAAATCGGCTAGGTAGCCATGGAAAAAGTGGCTGCAATCGGCCACTTTAATCAACTCGTGGGGTAACTTAAGTTGATCTGACCAAGCATACACGCTTTTAGGCTCAATCACTTCATCTTGTTCAGGCTGAATCACTGTAGTTTGTGCTGTACGACAAAAAGGATGATTCATATCTAGACGATAAAACGCAGGTGCAATCATCATTAAGGTTTTAGTGGCAATTCCTTGTTGCTCTAAACGTGCAGACAATGCCCCTGCTACAAAGCCACCAAATGAAAAACCTAACAAATAAATTGGCATATCAGGGTGCTGTTGGCGAAACCAATTAAATACGGCTTGAGCATCATCTACTTCGCCTTGCTCCATATCATGATTCCCCGCACTTTGCTCTACGCCACGATAATTAAATCGTAGGGTTGTCAGGCCGGCATCACGTGCAGTACGCTGCAAAGTAGAAACAACTTTATTCTGCATAGTCCCGCCCTTAACAGGGTTAGGGTGACATATTAAGGCAATGCCTTTGGCATCTTCCTGTGGTAAATAGAGTGCTTCTAAATTGCCAACTGGGCCAGCAATAAATAAGGCTTGCTCACGCATGGTCAAAACTCCGATCCTCATTTGAGGTATTATATTAATCACGTAGTTTACATGGGGTTGTCTGCCTTGTTGAGCAGCCCCAAAAAACACAAGAACAACCGTTTAGAGAGAGGAATGCTCGTGGATAACTCAACACTTCCAGTTTGGTTAGTACCTGTTATCACTTTTATCGTAGGCATTATCGTAGGCTATATTGTAGCACGCTTGCGCGGTGGTTCTGCCAACCAAACCCAACGCCAGCTGGATGAGCTACAAGAACGCTTTGATAACTATCAGGAAGAAGTTGTAGAGCAATTTCATAATGCGTCCAACATGGTAGGCAAACTAGCACAAAGCTACCAAGTGGTTCAGCAACAATTAGAAAAGAGCACTCAGCGTTTAGCACTGGATAACTCTTTACGCTCACGTATTGAATCAGAGGCGGAGGCTGTTGTAGATGTACCCCATGAAGCTGAACGCTTAACTGCAGCAGAAATTACTGAACCTGACTTTACACCTAAAGATTATGCGCCAAAGCATGAAGGTGAAGTTGGTACCTTAGATGAAAGCTTTGGTCTGAAGAAATAAATATAAAAAGCCCAAATACAGTTTGGGCTTTTTTTCATTTAGCGTTTGCTGGCGGCCTTACCCCGATTTCTGCTTTTAAGATTTCCTGCTTACCATTACGCAAAATATCCATTGTAATAATGCTACCTGGACGCATTCTTGCTACTTGATTCATGGCTGAACGCCCTTGGGTTGAAGCAATTCCATCAATTCTGACAATAATATCACCGGCTTGCAGACCAGCTTTCTCCGCCGGACCTCCTCGAAAAACACCAGCAACTAATACTCCAGCACGCTCAGAAACACCAAAAGACTCTGCTAAAGCTGGCGTTAAGGCTTGTACTTCTAGTCCTAACCAGCCTCGAATAACATGACCATGCTCAATAATAGATTCCATAACATCAATAGCTAACTTAGCAGGTATTGCAAAACCAATCCCCTGAGAACCTACATTGCGTAGAAAAATAGCGCTATTGATACCCACTAAACTGCCATGAGCATCTATTAGTGCACCGCCTGAGTTACCTGGATTTATTGCAGCATCTGTTTGAATAAAATCTTCATAGATATTAACGCCAAGTTCATGCCGACCTGTTGCGCTAATAATACCCATAGTCACTGTTTGCCCCACACCATAGGGATTACCAATGGCCATAACGACATCACCAATGCGCATTTGATCAAACTGAGCCAAAGTAATAGAGGGTAGGTTAGGTAAATCAATTTTCAAAACAGCTAAGTCCGTTTCAGGATCACTACCTATGACCTGCGCAAAGGTTTCACGCCCATCTTTTAGCGCCACAACAATTTGCTCAGCTTCTTTAATAACATGGTAATTAGTGAGCAAATAACCATTAGGGTCCATAATAACCCCAGACCCTAAGCTAGCGGCCATTCGTTGTTGGCGTGGTAAGTTATCTGCATACAGCTTATATTCGGGATCATTGCGTTTAGCTTCTGTCAGTGGATTCATAATACCTTTAGCTGTATAAAGGTTAACCACAGCAGGCGAGGCATTCTCCACAGCATCCGCATAGGAAACAGGTCCTTGTTTTTTACTGATATAAGCAGGGGCCTGCTTCATCTGTACTGTATTACTAGGTAAGCCAACCCATGTTGGAAAGCGTTGAATAACTAATAACGCGCATAGAATTCCAACAACAAGCGGCCAGCCTAAATAGCGCAATGTTTGACGCATAAGCCTACCTAAATGATAAAAATTTCACTAAAAAAGAGAGGCTTAGCATAGCAAAAACAAATTAACTTTACTTTGGATTTATAGCGCTGTAGCAAAAGTTACAATTAGCAGGCAATTAAACAGCTGGAAAGTACTTTTTCTCGTTGCTGCTGTAATAGCTTAGCCGCTATCTGTTTAGCCTGAGAATAGCTCATTTGCTGGCCTGCCTCTCCCCGATATTCATTGGTCCGCCATGCCAAAACCTTAGGGTAAAAAGCTTGATAGGCGTCGTAATCGACACTGGCATAGGCTTCCAACAAAGCTTTATATTTTTGGTAGTCTCTTGCATTAAAGTCTTTAAACGCTTTGTTTTCAGTCAAAAAACTCGCCTGCTCAAGCGTTAAGTGTTTATGGCAAAAAATCCCTGACTGCCCAATGAAACCACCTGAAAAAAATACTATTGAAAGCAACAAACTAACACCAATCAACCGCCCCCTTATGCTACTAACAGTCACTTTTTTTTGTTCTAATAAAGAGGCTGTAATACCGTAAAAAACCAATCCCATTATAAGAATAAGTCCTACGAGCATTGCTCCTTGTAGGTATCCGTTCATTTATACTACCCATTAATTTACGGACAAAATAGTATATTTCAAAGTATTTAGTGTAAACCTTGTATAGTTATTCGAATGACCCATATCAAGCATATTTTTTAGCTGATCTTAGCTATACTTCCAGCAAAATTGCAGTCTTCTTCTGCACAACATAATCTAAGGACTTGATCTATGAGTATTTCACGTAATGAGCTACTGCAGGCTTGTGATACCTTTTTGAGTACTCAAGCGATTGCTGACTACTGCCCTAATGGCTTGCAAGTTGAAGGTAGCGAACATATCCAATGCATTGTGTCTGGTGTAAGTGCTAGCCAAGCACTCATAGAGCGAGCTATTGAGCTCAAAGCAGATGCATTACTAGTGCATCACGGCTATTTTTGGAAGGGTGAAGATCAGCGTATTATAGGCATGAAACAACGCCGTATTAAGGCATTACTAGCCCATGATATCAACCTAATCGGCTACCACTTGCCATTAGATATACACCCGGAAGTAGGGAATAATGTCCAGTTAGCCCAGCGGTTAGGCATTAATATCACGGGCGGGCTTGACCCCAACAATCCCTATAGTATTGGTTTGCTTGGCGAGCTAACACAAAGTGTAACTGCAACTGAATTGGCTGAGCGCATTAACCTTGCACTACAACGTCCACCTTTAACCATTGATGTTCAACGCCCAATCAAAACAGTAGCGTGGTGCACTGGCGGTGCTCAAGACTATATTGCCAAAGCTGCTGCTCTAAATGCGGATGCTTATATTACAGGTGAAGTATCAGAGCGCACTGTGCTGTTCGCCCGCGAAAATAATATTAACTTTTTTGCAGCTGGTCATCATGCGACTGAACGTTATGGCGTTCAAGCATTAGGAGAATGGCTTGCAAAACGCTTTAACTTGACCCATCACTTTATTGATTGTGACAACCCCGCTTAGCCACTAACAAAAATTCACATATATACTCATTCCTTTAAGTTCTAACAATTTATTTTATTAGAACTTAATTGCCATGCTAGAGTTTAATTTCCTCGTAGGAACTCCTACATTTTGCCGCCATGCTTTTTCGCTAGCGGCTTTTTCTAGCTATATGTGACTTACCATGACCGACTCTTTGACGCATCTAAAACAGCTTGAAGCAGAAAGTATTCATATCATACGTGAAGTCGCTGCTGAGTTTGCCAACCCAGTAATGCTTTACTCTATTGGTAAAGACTCTGCCGTTATGCTTCACCTTGCACGCAAAGCATTCTTTCCAGGAAAGCTACCCTTTCCTGTACTGCACGTAGATACACGCTGGAAATTCCAAGAAATGTATCAGTTTCGCGAGCAAATGGTTAAAGATCTTGATTTAAATTTACTCACCCACATCAATCCTGATGGTATTACACAAAATATCAACCCATTCACCCATGGCAGCGCCAAACACACAGATATCATGAAAACCGAAGGGTTAAAGCAAGCCCTAGATCATTATGGTTTTGATGCAGCTTTTGGTGGTGCTCGCCGCGATGAAGAAAAATCGCGAGCCAAAGAGCGTGTTTATTCATTTCGCGACAGCAAGCATCGCTGGGATCCAAAAAACCAACGCCCAGAGCTATGGAATATCTACAATGGTAAAATTAACAAAGGGGAGTCTATCCGTGTATTCCCTCTCTCCAACTGGACCGAGCTGGATATATGGCAATATATCTACCTTGAAAGCATCCCAATAGTTCCCTTGTATTTTGCCGCACCTCGCCCAGTAATAGAGCGCGATGGCAGCCTTATCATGATTGATGATGAACGTATTCTTGAGCACCTATCTGACGAAGAAAAAGCCCAAATTACAACCAAAATGGTACGTTTTAGAACACTAGGCTGTTACCCACTAACAGGAGCAGTGGAATCGACTGCTGCAACACTGCCTGAGATTATTCAAGAAATGCTATTGACTCGAACTTCTGAGCGCCAAGGTCGCGTGATTGACCACGATGGAGCAGGCTCAATGGAAGAAAAGAAACGTCAAGGTTACTTCTAAGGATTAAGTTATGAGTCACCAAAGTGAATTAATCAGCCAAGACATTCTGGCTTATTTGGCACAGCATGAACGCAAAGAATTACTACGTTTCTTAACATGCGGTAATGTAGATGACGGCAAAAGCACCTTAATTGGCCGCCTACTACACGACAGTAAAATGATTTATGAGGATCATTTAGAAGCTATTACGCGTGATTCCAAGAAAGTGGGCACCCAAGGCGACGACATTGATCTTGCCTTGCTTGTCGATGGCTTGCAGGCTGAGCGTGAGCAAGGTATTACTATTGATGTGGCTTATCGCTATTTTAGTACTGCCAAACGCAAATTTATTATTGCTGATACCCCTGGTCATGCACAGTACACACGCAATATGGCAACAGGAGCCTCCACCTGCGATCTAGCTATTATATTGGTTGATGCACGCCATGGGGTGCAAGAGCAAACTCGTAGACACACCTATATTGCATCATTATTAGGTATTGGCCACATCATTGTCGCTATCAACAAAATGGATCTAAAAAACTATGATGAACAGGTTTTTTTAAACATCCAGAATGAATATCTAGCCTTTACTGAGCGCTTAAATATTTCCAGCAAGAATCTATTTTTCACACCCATTAGCGCGCTCAAGGGCGATAACGTGGTCAACCCAAGTGCTAATATGCCTTGGTATCAAAGGCAAACCTTGATGCAAATTTTAGAAACAGTGAACGTCCATCAAGATCACCACCAAGATCAAATGCGTTTTCCTGTGCAATACGTTAATCGTCCCAATCATAGCTTTCGAGGCTTTGCAGGCACCTTAGCCTCTGGCGTCGTCCGTAAAGGTGATCCTATTTGCGTTTTACCTTCTGGGGTGAGCAGCCAAATCAAATCAATTGTGACTTTTGATGGTGAACTCGATAAAGCCATTGCTGGCCAAGCTATCACCTTAACCTTAGAAGATGAAATTGATATTTCTCGCGGTGATATTATTGTGCAAAAAGTAGAGTCATCCACAGTGACTGATAACTTTGATGCCATGCTAGTATGGATGGCCGAACATCCACTACAGCCCGGGAAACGCTATGATATCAAGCGGGCAACAAGCTATGTTCCTGGCAATATTACGCAAATTCACTACCAAGTAGATGTAAATACCCAGTTACATAGCCCTGCCACGCAACTTGGGCTTAATCAAATAGGCAAAGTTCATCTAAGCTTAGATGCACCTATTGCATTAGATGACTACCAAACAAATAAAACAACAGGCGCCTTTATCATCATTGACCGACTCACCAATATTACGGTTGGTGCGGGCATGATTATTGATAGCCAAAAACAAACACCAAATGCACTACTAAAACCCCGTGTCCGTCAATTAGAACGCGCAGTACGTTTTGGCCAAGAACCTGTAACCTTGTTATTTACAGGCTTATCTGGCGCTGGGAAAAGCACATTGGCTTACGCTGTTGAACGTAAGCTATTTGATACAGGGCATGCTGTTTTTGTATTAGATGGCCAAACCTTACGCCATGATGTGACTAAAGGCGTAACGCAAGATCGCCAAGGACGCGCTGAAAACTGGAAAAAAGCGGCTTTAATTGCTCGTCAATTTAACCGCGCAGGGCTAATTACCTTAGCCGCCTTTGTTGCACCCGATGCTATTGCTCGAGAGCAAGCACAAGACATTATAGGAAAAGAGCGCTTACTAACAATTCACTTACAAGCCTCAGTTGAAACCTGTAAAGCTCGTGATCCGCAGGGTTTGTATGCTGCCAATCAAAATAATATTCCTGGCCAATCCTTTCCCTATGACGAGCCTGAAACCCCAGACTTAGTTATTAATACCCAAACTCATACTATTGAACAAAGCGTCCAGTTAGTCATAAATTTGTTACGTAACAAAGATATTATCTAAAGGCTTCTCCCCCATTTTTAAGGCATGCATTCCATAGTGAAGCATGCCTTTTTTTATACTGATAGCCTTGCTGGCGTTTTACTAAAAAAACATAGCGTTTCACAACTACAATAATGTCTTGTTTTATCCAACAATGCAGGCAGCACTGTTACTAGTGTATGCTCATTGAGGGATTACCATGACAAAAATAAATACGATGGAAAACCAACAGCAAGAGAAATGGAAAGATAAAAATCGTTATCTGTGGCTTTTTGGCCCAATGCTTCCAATTTCTATTTTAATAATGTGCTATTTATTTAGCCTCTATCCAAATAATACTTGGATACTCTCATATGGCGCCTTTATGCTATATGTCATAGTCCCAGTGCTAGATATTATTCTGGGACAAGATACCAACAACCCCCCTGAATCTGCTGTACCACAGCTTGAAAACGATCTTTACTACAGGCTCATTGTCTATTCTTATGTACCACTACAGCTGCTTACTACTGTATTTTGCATTTACCTTGCTATACAACCAAGCACTACTGTCGCGCAGATTATATTATTAACGCTAACGGCAGGCGGTATTAACGGTATAGGTATTGTGGTAGGACATGAATTAGGACATAAAACACGGCTTTTTGACCAATGGATGGCTAAAATAGGCTTATCTACCTGTGTATATGGCCACTTTTTTGTAGAGCATAACTGGGGGCATCATGTGAATGTTGCAACACCAGAAGACCCAGCAAGCTCACGTTTAGGTGAATCTTTCTGGGAGTTTTTACCACGTACAGTATTAGGTAGCCTAAAATCAGCACAGCATATCGAAACTAAACGTCTAAAACGTCTAGGAAAAAGTAAATGGAGCCTATCTAACCACAATTTACAAACGTGGATTATTTCAGCCATTCTCTTTGCTGCAATAACCATATGGCTCGGTTGGTTTGCTCTTGCTTTACTTATTGCGCAGGCTATTTTTGGTTTCTCTTTATTAGAGGTAGTAAACTATTTAGAACACTACGGTTTATTGCGCGAAAAAAATCCTCGTACAGGCCGCTATGTACCCTGTAACCCGCAGCACTCTTGGAACAGCAATAATATTTTAACTAACCTATTTATTTACCAATTACAACGCCACTCTGACCACCATGCCAATCCGCATCGGTCATACCAAGCATTGCGCCACTTTGATGAAAGTCCACAATTACCATCAGGATACGCAACCATGATATTAGTCGCCTATATTCCTTGGCTATGGTTTAAAGTGATGGATAAACGTGTAGCGGCTCACTATAACTATGACTTAACTCGCGCTCATATACATGAAAGGAAAAGAGCTTACTATCTCAACTCACCCTTGCATCGCGCAAACCAGAGCCAAGGTAACAACTCTGTTCCATCAATACTTTAACAAAAGAACAACACCCCCTTACCCAGTTTCGGCTGGGTTCTTTTTTTATAAAGCATCAGTTCAGGATTCATACTTGCAGTTCTTTAGAATATTCAGTAAAGTCGCAAGCCTGTCTTGGGGGAGTAGTCTGCTAAGTACCCTACTTAGCGTTTAGGTCAACATACTTGATCCGCAGATCATGGCCTAAACAACCAATTGGTTTGACAAGACCCATGGCACACACACCTCACCCGGGGCGGGAAGGTAGTGCGTGTCATGGAAATTGTAAACCCGCCCCTCAAGGAATCTTTTATGTTTGAATATCTAGAAGCACTCTTTGTACCAACGGGCATAGTTGCACTGGCTGAGATTGGCGATAAAACACAACTACTGGCACTTCTGCTCGCGGCACGTTTTCGTAAACCTATTCCAATTATTTTAGGTATTCTAGTTGCTACCGTGGCTAACCATTTATTAGCCGCTGTTATTGGCTATCAAGTCGCCAGTTTTTTCTCAGAATCAACATTAGCTTGGATTCTAGCCATCAGTTTCTTTGCTGTTGCTGCTTGGACATTAATCCCAGATAAAATAGATGATGATGAAGCTAGTCAAATTAAAAAATTTGGCCCTTTCGTAGCCACGCTGATTGCTTTCTTCATTGCTGAAATGGGCGATAAAACACAGGTTGCTACAGTTATGCTGGCTGCCCAGTACTCGCATTTTTGGATGGTGATTACTGGAACAACACTCGGAATTATGATTGCCAACGTGCCTGTTGTCTTAGCAGGAAACTTTAGCGCAGAAAAGCTTCCTTTGAAATTCATTCGTATCTTAGCCGCCAGTGCTTTTGCCATCTTAGGCTTATTTGCTGCTTACCAAGCCCTAACTCTATAACAGCAGCTTAGCACTTATGAAAAGGGCAGCCTAAGCTGCCCTTCTATTTAGAGTATCTGCTGCAATACATCTATCAATCGCTGATTCTCTTGTTCTGTACCTACCGTAATACGTAAGAACTGCTCAATCCGCTCTTGCTTAAAGTGACGTACTAAAATCGCGTTTTCACGTAATTTAGCAGCAATCTCTGCAGCCTCTTTTTCCACATGACTTGCAAACACAAAGTTAGCGGCCGAAGGCAATACTTCAAAACCTAAGGCGAGCAATGCCTGAGTTAGCTGTTCACGGCCCGCCACAACCTTGGCACAGCTTTGCTCAAAATAGGTTTTATCTTCAAAAGCAGCCACAGCACCGGCCATAGCAACACGATCAATAGGAAAAGAGTTAAAGCTATTTTTAACCCGCTCTAAAGCTTCAATTAGATCTACATGGCCTATGGCCAAGCCTACTCTTGCCCCCGCTAAAGAGCGCGATTTAGACAATGTTTGACAAACTAATAAGTTAGGATATTGATTCACTAAACCAACAGCTGTTTGTCCCCCAAAATCAATATAGGCTTCATCGACTAAAACAACTGAATTAGGATTGCTCTGTAATATCTGTTCAACAGCTGTTAAAGCAAGTAAACACCCTGTTGGTGCATTGGGATTTGGAAAAATAACACCACCATTATCTTGCTGATAATCGGCTGGGTTAATTTGAAAATCCTCATCTAGGGCAATTTGTTTGGCTTCAATGCCGTATAGGTTGCAATAAACAGGGTAAAAACTGTAGCTGATATCAGGAAATAACAAAGGTTTATTGTGTTGAAATAGCGCATAAAATGCATGTGCTAAAACTTCATCAGAACCATTGCCTACAAATACCTGTGCACTTTCTAATTGATAAAAATCTGCAACCGCTTTTTTTAATGAATCGCAATTAGGGTCTGGGTATAAGCGCAAATCAGCACTGACCTGTGCTCGCATTGCCTCAATAACTTTTGGCGATGGCGGATAAGGGTTTTCATTGGTATTTAGCTTCACTAGATTAGTGATTTTTGGCTGTTCGCCTGGTACGTAAGGCACTAGATCTTGTACAAACGGACTCCAGAATTTACTCATTTTAAATTACTCCTTGATCCGATATTCAGCACTACGCGCGTGCGCTGTTAATGATTCACCACGGGCTAACACAGAAGCTACTTTTCCAAGTTCTGAAGCGCCATCACGAGAACAATTAATAATTGATGAACGTTTTTGAAAATCATATACGCCTAATGGCGATGAATAACGGGCAGTACCCGAAGTAGGCAATACGTGGTTAGGTCCAGCACAATAATCACCCAATGCTTCTGCTGTGTAGCGTCCCATAAAAATAGCGCCTGCATGACGAATAGTAGGCAGCATAGCTTCTGGATCAGCAATAGATAATTCAAGGTGTTCAGGTGCAATTCGGTTAGCTACTTCAGCGGCTTGCGCTAAATCCTTAACCCAAATCAAAGCACCACGCTCACGCAAAGAGGTGCGTGCTATAGTTTCACGTTCTAAACTAGGTAGTAATTTTTCAATACTGGCTGCTACTTTATCTAAGAAAGCCGCATCTGGACTAAGTAAAATAGATTGGGCTTGTTCATCATGCTCAGCTTGGCTAAACAAATCCATAGCAATCCAGTCAGGATCTGTTTGTCCATCACAAATAACTAAAATCTCTGAGGGTCCAGCAATCATATCAATTCCCACTTTGCCAAACACATGACGTTTAGCAGTGGCAACATAGATATTGCCTGGGCCAACAATTTTATCAACCGCTGGCACACTTTCAGTACCATAGGCCAATGCGGCAATAGCCTGCGCACCACCAATAGTAAACACCCGATCAACACCTGCAATAGCTGCTGCTGCCAATACCAGCTCGTTCACCTCGCCCCGCGGTGTTGGCACTACCATCACTACTTCGTTAACACCTGCTACCTTTGCTGGAATCGCATTCATTAATACCGATGATGGGTAAGAAGCTTTCCCGCCTGGAACATACAGGCCAGCTTTATCTAGTGGTGTAATTTTCTGCCCTAAAATAGTACCGTCCGCCTCAGTGTAACGCCAAGAATCTTGCTGCTGGTGCTCATGATAAGCACGCACACGCTTAGCTGCTATTTCTAAGGCATGACGCTGCTCATCAGTGATTTCTGTTAGTGCTTGCTCTAAACGCTCACGGGGAAAGATCAAATCTTGCATGCTTTGCACGTCTAGCTGATCAAACTGTCGAGTGTAGTCAATTAGTGCAGCATCACCTCGTTGGCGCACGTTACTAATGATATCCAGCACACGTTGGTTAACGCTGGTATCAGAAACACTTTCCCAACTTAGCAATTGATCAAGCTGACGAGAGAAGTCACTCGCGTTAGCATCAAGGCGACGAATTACAGATGTATCAGTCATAGCAGGCCTCAAGTTTGGCTAAACACTCAGGCGCCGCTGTTATAACTTTATCCTGTAAACGTGGGCACCCGAGTATGGAAGGTATAAACGCAAACAGGCAGCGCTAGTTTACAGCGCTGGAGTTTGTGTCTATCAATGTCGTGCATCAACCGCTTGGCTTAGCGTTTGAATGAGTGCTTGAATTTTCCCATGCTTCATTTTCATTGAAGCACGATTTACCACTAGTCGAGAACTTACTTCGCAAATAAAGTCTTGCGGCTCTAATCCATTCGCACGTAAGGTATTTCCCGTATCAACAACGTCAATAATTTTATCCGCTAAGCCTACTAAGGGCGCCAGCTCCATAGAGCCATAAAGCTTAATAATTTCCACTTGACGACCTTGCTCTGCGTAGTAACGTTTAGCTACATTGACGAACTTAGTAGCCACACGCAAGCGCCCTACTGGCTCAGCTTGCCCAGCGACACCTGCTGTCATTAATTTACATTTGGCAATTTGCAAGTCTAATGGCTCGTATAACTCTTGACTGCCATGCTCAAGCAATACATCTTTGCCAGCCACGCCTAAGTCAGCCGCACCATGCTCTACGTAAGTAGGCACATCAGTGGCACGCACAATAAGCAAACGTACATCATCGCGCGTAGTAGGGATAATGAGTTTACGGCTTTTTTCTGGGTTTTCAGTCGGAATAATCCCTGCCTGCTCCAATAGCGGCAGGGTATCATCCAAAATACGCCCTTTTGATAAGGCAATTGTTAACATTCAACTAACCTGGTATACGACGGATTTTTGCACCAAGTAACTGCATTTTTTCCTCGATGCATTCATAACCACGGTCGATATGGTAAATACGATCAATCAGTGTATCACCTTCGGCCATTAAAGCGGCAATTACTAAACTTGCAGAAGCACGTAAATCAGTTGCCATTACAGGTGCTGCTTTTAAAAGCGCTACACCAGAACTAATAGCTGTATTGCCTTCAATTTGAATTTTAGCGCCCATTCTCTGCATCTCTAACACATGCATAAAACGGTTTTCAAAAATTGTTTCAATCACAGTACCTTGCCCTTCTGCTACAGCATTCATAGCAATAAACTGTGCTTGCATATCCGTAGGAAAAGCTGGGTAAGGCGCTGTACGCAGGTTGACCGCTTTAGGGCGTTTACCATGCATATTCAGTTCAATCCAGTCATCACCTGTTTGTATATCAGCACCGGCTTCCTGTAATTTAGATAATACGGCTTCTAAAATGGTAGGGTCGGTATCTTTTAGTTTAACACGACCGCCAGTGGCTGCTGCTGCAACTAAATAGGTGCCGGTTTCAATACGGTCTGGCATCACGGTATAGGTTGTACCTTGCAAACGATCAACACCATCAATAATAATGGTATCTGTACCAGCACCTTCAATTTTGGCTCCCATTTGAATTAAGCAGTTCGCTAAATCCACAATTTCTGGCTCGCGTGCAGCATTTTTCAATACTGAACGGCCTTTGGCTAAGGCAGCAGCCATCATAATATTTTCAGTGCCTGTAACACTAACAATATCAAAGAAGAACTGACCGCCACGCAAACCACCCTCTGGTGCTTTGGCTTTTATGTAGCCATTTTCTACTTCAATATGTGCACCTAATGCTTCTAAACCACGAATATGTAAATCCACAGGGCGAGAACCAATAGCACAACCACCGGGTAGAGCAACTTCTGCTTCGCCAAAGCGCGCGACCATAGGGCCTAACACTAAAATTGACGCACGCATAGTTTTTACCAGCTCGTAAGGCGCAACTAAGCTAGAAATAGTACTGGAGTCAATTTCAACACTGAGTTTTTCATCAATTACAGGCTGAACCCCCATACGACCAAACAACTCAATCATGGTTGTAATGTCATGAAGATGCGGTAAATTACAAATTGTAATTGGGCTATCTGCTAATAAAGTTGCCGCTAGAATAGGTAGTGCTGCGTTTTTGGCGCCCGAAATACGGATTTCGCCATCAAGGCGATTACCACCTGTAATAATCAGTTTATCCATCTAGATCTCATTACTCTTACGCGCGAGCAGCCCAAGCTGCTTTATTAAAGAATTTCATACTTACCGCGTGCACACGTCCATCGGCAATCCATGGATTAATTTCACGATAAATAGCCTGTTGACGTTTGACTGGGCTTTGCGCTGCCAGTTCATCACTACAGATTAATAAAGTAAAACTACAGGAGTCGCCATCACGTTCCACATGAGCATCTGTAAAAGCCGATTCAATAGCTTGCTTTAATTCTTCAAAATACATGCCAAAACTCTCAACATCAAAAGGTGTCTATCATTCAGCCTGGTGCTGACTGATTAATACGGATTCTAAACCACATACCTGTGCAATTTGCTGCATATCATTAGGTAAATTTCGCACTTGATAGTTTTTACTGCTGGCTAAAGTAGCACGTATGAAAGCCAAGACCAAAGCAACACCAACACTACTTGACTTACTTACTTGTGCGCAGTCTATAACAATGTTGCTATGGCTGCAGCTAGCAATCAGTTTTTTGCCTTGTTCACACAAGGCGTTACCCGTACTGTAATCCAATACCCCACTCAGGTGCAGAATACCCGTTTGCTCTAAAGCAACCTGTGCTTGGCTCACTTGCTATTACCTTCTTTAGCTTTGCCAACAATATTTGCCCAGTCATTAATAACTAGGTCTAAATTATTACGGTTTTTCTGCATAGCTTCTGCGAACTGATCACGAAACAGCTTACCAATATTAATACCATTAATGATCACATTGCGTACTTGCCAATGGCCATTTTTAAGCTCCATGGTATAGGACATAGGGTAAACTGTGCCATTAGTATCAGTTACTTCCATCTGCACTTCGGCACGTTTAGGATTACGCTGACGTGCTTCTGGTAAAATACGAATAGACTGGTTGTTATATTCTAACAGTGCATTGCCATAGAACTGCATTAATCCTTGTTTAAAATTTTCTTGAAAGCGTGCCATTTGTTCTGGGCTTGCCTGGTTAGCAAAGCGCACAGTCATCACACTACGCGAAATACCTTCAACATCTACTACAGGCGCTAAAATATTATTCATTGCCTGATAAAACAATTGCGGATTTTGTTTGTAGTTTTCTTTATTGACTTTTAAGTCTGCCAGTAAAGCATCTGTTGTATTTTTAACTACAGTGTAAGGTGTTTCTACTGTGTTAGCCTGTGCCCATACAGGTAACACCATCATTACAGCTAAACCTAAATTACGTATAAAACGCAACATAATTAATCCTTTTTATCACTATTTACAGTATTTAATAAAAATTTCCCAATCAACTCTTCTAGTATTAAAGAGGATTGGGTGTCATACACTATGCTTTCATTTTCTAATACTTCTGCATCACCACCTTGACTAATGCTGATGTATTTCTCACCTAATAAACCGGCAGTCATAATAGAGGCAGTACTGTCTGCGGGGATGTAATTGACTTTTTTATCTAGCTCAATAGTCACCTTGCTTACAAACTCATCCAACTCAATAGCGGTAACCTTACCCACATTAACTCCCGCCATACTCACCTTGGCTCGGGTAGTTAAACCCGCCACATTATCAAAGTAGGCATAAACTCGATAGGTTTCTTGCCCGCCGCCAACGCTTAGCCCGCTTACACGTAATGCTAATAAAACTAAAGCGAAGATACCGGCTAACAAAAACAAACCGACTACTAACTCTAACGTGCGCTCACGCATTAGAAATCTCCAAACATTAAAGCCGTCAAAATAAAATCCAAACCTAATACAGCTAAAGATGCATACACCACTGTACGGGTAGTAGCGCGGCTAATACCTTCAGAAGTAGGCTCACAATCATAGCCTTGAAATACCGCAATCCAAGTAACAACTAAAGCAAAAACAATACTTTTAATAACGCCATTAACTACATCTTTATCAAAGCTAACGCTATTTTGCATATTGCCCCAATATGAGCCGTCATATACACCGAGCCAATCTACAGCCACCATAGCCCCGCCCCAGATGCCAACTACAGTAAAGATAGCTGCCAACAATGGCATAGAAATGAAGCCTGCCCATAACCTAGGCGCAACAATATACTTTAAAGGGTCAACTCCTATCATTTCTAAACTAGATAGTTGCTCTGTTGATTTCATATTGCCAATTTCTGCCGTCAGCGCCGAACCAGCACGCCCTGCAAACAATAGTGCTGTCACTACAGGGCCTAACTCACGAAGCAAGGTTAAAGAGACCATCTGCCCTACAGCTTGCTCTGAGCCAAAGCCCACCAAAATACTGTAACCTTGCAAAGCTAGAACCATGCCAATAAACAAGCCAGACACCACAATAATTGGCAGAGATAATACACCTACCGAGTAAAGCTGCTTAACCAATAAGTGCAAGCCTTTACCCGCACTTGCACGCCCTAAAATAGCGTGCATTAAAAAAATCACTGAGCGCCCCATTGCTCGAATAACAGCTAACCCAGAGCGCCCTAACAAACTTAGTTTTTCAACAATTAGGCTAATCATTTTCTTTTTCCTAACAGCTGTTCTTGGTAGTTAGGCGCTTTAAAATGAAAAGGAACAGGTCCATCTGGTGAGCCTTGCATAAACTGTAACACCCTTGGGTCTGTTGAATTCATTAACTCATCAGGTGTGCCATAACCTAGTACTTGAGCATCTCCAACAACATAAATGTAGTCCGCAATACTAGCTGTCTCTGCGATATCATGTGAAACCACAATACTTGTAATACCTAAAGCATCATTCAACAAACGAATCAAGCGTACTAGCACGCCTTTGGCAATAGGGTCCTGACCTACAAAAGGTTCGTCATAAAGAAGAATTTCTGGGTCTAATGCAATGGCACGTGCCAAAGCTACACGTCGTTTCATTCCACCAGACAGTTCATCTGGCATTAACTCTATAGCCCCTCTTAACCCTACTGCCTGTAACTTCATTAAAACAATGTCACAAATAATTTCATCGGGCAGTTTTGTGTGAACTCGTAGAGGAAATGCAACATTTTCAAAGACATTTAAGTCGGTAAATAAAGCACCACTTTGAAATAGCACACCAAACTGTTTACGCATTTCAAATAAAGCGCTGCGAGAAAGGCTAGGAAGATTTTTATCATTAACTATAACTTGACCTTTTTCAGGCATTAATTGGGCTGCGATTAGGCGCAGCAGCGTGGTTTTACCACAGCCTGATGGCCCCATAATGCCTACAACACTACCACGCGGTATTTGCAAATCGACATTGTCATAAATTTTACGCGAGCCTCGACTAAAGGTGACGCCCTTTAACTCGACGGCAAACTCGCCTTTAGCCATCTAAATCACTCCTTCGCCAGTATTTTTACTGATTTAAAGCGCCTGCAAACTGCCAAATATACACTGTTTATGTCACCTTCCCAAGCTTTGCTCTAGATGATAGGTGAGCGTTTGAAATAAATTGCGTATAATTGATTTTTTTTCCGCAGTGTAGACCCATGACCCATTCAATCAGTTTAATAGATTCTGCTAAACGCACCATTTCTCTAGAGATGCAAGCTATTGAACACCTCAAGCAACGCATTAATGCAGACTTTGAAAAGGCCTGCCAACTACTGCTTGCCTGCAAAGGTCGCATTGTTGTTGTAGGCATGGGCAAATCTGGACATATTGGGCGCAAAATTGCGGCTACACTCGCCAGCACAGGCAGCCCTGCCTTTTTTGTTCACCCTGCTGAAGCAAGCCATGGCGATATGGGCATGATCACTCAAAATGATGTCGTACTTGCCATTTCAAATTCAGGCACAACCAATGAAGTGGTTACTTTAATTCCGCTTATCCAACGCATGGGGATCCCCTTCATTACCATGACTGGCAATGCACAATCTGTCATGGCACAAAGCGCTCAGGTTAATTTAGACACCAGCGTTGAAAAAGAGGCCTGCCCTCTCAACTTGGCACCCACCTCATCAACCACTGTAACCTTGGTTTTAGGCGATGCTTTAGCTATTGCACTATTGGAAGCCCGTGGCTTTACAGCTGAAGACTTTGCATTTTCTCACCCAGGTGGTGCGCTTGGACGCCGTCTTTTACTGCGTGTAAAAGATATTATGCATCAAGGCGATGAGTTGCCTTGTGTACAACCAGGTATGGAGTTAAAAGCTGCCTTGCTCGAAATGACTAAAAAAGGCTTAGGCATGACACTTATCGTGGACGAACAAAACCAACTTGCTGGAATTTTTACAGATGGCGACTTACGCCGTGCGCTAGACAAAGGAATTGATGTTCGCCAAGCCACAATAGATGAGCTAATGACCAAAGGTGGAAAATTTGTTCAACCTGATATGCTTGCCGCCCAGGCGCTAAAAATTATGGAAGATTTTAAAATTAGCCAGCTACCTGTATTGGATGCTAAGCAACAAACTATTGGTGCCATCACTATGCATGACCTTTTACGAGCAGGGGTAATCTAATGTCGCCAATACTTGCAGCCGAACTAAAACAACGGATACAGAACATACGCTTAGCGGTGTTTGATGTAGATGGCGTATTAACAGATGGTCGTCTGTATTTTCTAGCCGATGGCAGTGAATTTAAATCTTTTAACACTTTAGACGGCCAAGGCATTAAGATGCTACAACGCTCTGGAGTAGATACTGCTATTATTACAGGCAGACGCTCTGCAGTAGTTGAGTTACGGGCAAAAAATCTAGGCATTTCACATCTTTATCAAGGCCGTGAAGATAAGCTTACAGCCTTAGATGAATTGTTAAGCACACTTAAACTTTCTTACGAAAATGTTGCCTATCTAGGCGATGATTTACCCGATTTGGCCGTTATTCGTCGTGTAGCCTTTGGTGCTGCTGTAGCTAATGCAGAGCCTTTCATTAAAGCCCATGCTGACTATGTCACTCAAGCTAAAGGCGGTGAAGGTGCTGCACGCGAGTTTTGCCAAATTATTATGGCGGCTCAAGGATCATTGGAAAACGTACTTAATTCTTATTTGTAATAGCGATGGGACAGATGCTCAATTTTTCCACATTACCCAACTATATTCGCTACACTATTTTCTTTTTGCCGTTTGCCCTGTTATTAGCGGCACTGGGTTACATTGACTGGTCAAGTGATAGCAAAACTAATTCTGATCAAAATATGGCTACACAAACTATTGATTTTTTTGTAACAAACTCAGAAAGCATTCAGTTTAATGAAGAAGGTCATTTACGTTATGTACTACTAGCCAAAAAACTAGATCATATACTTGAAACTGATATTTCTTACGTCGATAGACCCAATATGTCCTTGTATCGCAAAACGAGTGATATACCTTGGCATATTATTAGTGACAAGGGCGAAGTAAGCCCAGCGGGTAAAGAGGTAGAGTTAATTGACAATGTACGAATTAGCCGTATGGACGAGCTACAACGGAACAGCGTACTAACAACTCAGCGCCTCACCTATATACCTGATGAAAATATCGCAAAAACTAAAGAATCCGTGCGCATGGAAACCAACCTAGATACAACCACTGCAATCGGAATGGAAGCATTTATTAATGACGGCAAAGTTAACTTGTTGTCAAATGTTCGAGGTGAGCATGAAGTTCGCTAATTATTATAAAACGCTGTTAGCACTAAGCCTAACATTGAGCAGCTTAACAGCTACAGCTCTGCCTAGTGACCGTGAACAACCTATTCGTATCCAGGCCGATACAGGTCAACTTGATGAAAAAGAACGCGTTGCTGTCTACAAGGGCAATGTAATCATGACTCAAGGCACCATGATTGTAAAAGGTAATACTGTCACTATTACACAAAACCCAGATGGCAGCATTCGCACCTTTACTTCTAATGGTGGCCCTGCCTACTTTGAGCAAAAACCTGATGTCGACAAAGAAGTGGTTAAGTCTTATGGGCAACAAATTCAATATCTAGTTAGCCAAGACCGAGTCGTTATTACTGGTAATGGGAAAATCATCCAACAAGGTAATACCTTTGAAGGTGAGAAAATTGTTTATGACACCAAACGCCAAATCATTAACGCAGGCAGCTTAGGTGGCAATACCGGCACTGGTAATAAACGCATTGATATGATTATTCAGCCTAAGAAAGAATCAGGTAACTAATACTTATGAGCGTACTTTCAGCCAAGCACCTTGCCAAAAGCTATAAAAAGCGCACTGTAGTTCATGATGTCAGCATACGTATTGAAAGTGGCCAGATTGTAGGTTTACTTGGGCCAAATGGCGCTGGGAAAACCACCTGCTTTTATATGATAGTAGGCTTAGTACGCTCAGATAATGGCACCGTCAGCATTGATGATCAAGACATCACGTTTTTGCCTATGCATGGCCGAGCCAAGTCTGGAGTTGGCTATCTTCCTCAAGAAGCTTCTATTTTTCGCAAAATGACGGTTAGCGAAAATATTTTAAGTATTCTAGAAATACGCCCTGAACTTTCAAAAGAGCAGCGTATGGCAGAAATGGAAAGCTTACTCAAAGAGTTTAACATTACCCATATCCGCGACAGCCTAGGTATGAGTCTATCCGGTGGTGAACGCCGTCGTGTTGAAATTGCACGCGCCTTAGCTACCAACCCTAAATTTATCTTGCTTGATGAACCTTTTGCCGGTGTCGATCCTATTTCTGTTAGTGATATTAAACAGATTATTTATCATCTAAAAAGTAAAAATATTGGCGTTTTAATTACTGATCACAATGTGCGCGAAACACTAGATATCTGTGAAAAAGCCTATATTGTTAACAGCGGTAAGATTATTGCAGAAGGTGATTCTGAAACTGTTTTAAACAACGAAACCGTTAAAGAAGTCTACTTAGGGCACGAATTCCGTCTCTAGTCATATTCTGTAGGCGGCTTTAGCTGCCTACTTTTCTTCTTGTGCTAAAGTTTAGCGCTCAACACTAGCCAAAGATCAAAAATTCAGGCATAAAATTTGCTACAGTGTTCACAGCTATTTTATTTGGAGTTTTGATTTATCTATGAAAGCCTCGCTTGTCCTCAAATTGGGCCAACAACTGAGCATGACGCCTCAGTTGCAGCAGGCTATTCGTTTGCTTCAACTTTCAAGCTTGGACTTACAAACTGAAATTCAGCAAGCATTAGAGTCAAACCCAATGCTAGAGCTAGAAGATGCCAGCAATAGTATTGAAATAAAAGATAACACCAATAAAGCAGAGCTTGACCGTCAAGATGAAAACCCATGGTCTGAGCAAATTCCTGAAAATCTACCGATAGACACTGCTTGGGAAGATATCTACCAAACCAGCGCCAGCAATTTACCTGTAGCTAGCGAAGACTGGGATTATGGTGCAACTACAGCCGCCATTCCTGATCTTTACGATCATCTACTTTGGCAGCTTAATTTAGCGCCCATGACCGATATCGACCGCCTTATTGCTACCACCTTAATAGACGCATTAGACGCGGACGGCTACTTACGCGAACCTTTAGAAGATATTTGCGCCAGCTTTGCGCCTGAGCTAGGTATTGAGCTAGATGAAGTGCAGGTTGTATTACATCGCATACAACACTTTGAGCCAACTGGCGTAGCAGCCCGCAATCTCAGTGAATGCCTATTACTACAATTAAACCAATTACCTGAAGACACTGCTTATCTAGCACAGGCTAAAAAACTCTGCACACAGTTTTTAGATCAACTAGGCGGAAAAGACTTTAGTTTAGTTTTACGCCGTCTAAAAATTAATATGGATGAGTTAAGTGCTATTACGCGATTAATTAAAACGCTTGATCCAAAACCTGGTGCCTCTATCGGTGGAGAAGAAGCAACCTATATCATTCCAGATATTATTGTGCGTAAAGAAAAGAGCCGCTGGCTGGTAGAACTTAACCCTGAAGTAATGCCTAAACTCAACATAAATAGTTATTACCAAAGCTTTATCCAAAGAGCAGATCAAAGCGATGACAACCTCTATATGCGCAATCAGCTGCAAGAGGCAAAATGGTTTATTAAGAGCTTACAAAGTCGAAGTGAAACACTACTCAAAGTAGCCACAACTATTTTAAACGTGCAAAAAGGCTTCTTTGAAGAAGGCCCAGAGGCGATGAAACCTCTTGTGTTAGCAGAAGTTGCCGAACAACTTGGCATGCACGAATCTACCATTTCACGCGCTACTACCCAAAAGTATATGCATACTCCTCGAGGGATTTTTGAACTAAAGTATTTCTTTTCTAGTCACGTTAATACAGCCGAAGGTGGTGAATTTTCATCAACTGCTATTCGTGCTCTAATTCGTAAGCTGGTTGAAAAAGAAGATCCCAAAAAACCCTTGAGTGATAGCAAAATTGTTGATTTACTAGAGGAACAAGGTATTCAAGTGGCTAGACGCACCATTGCTAAGTATAGAGAATCCTTAGGAATCTTATCGTCTAGTGAGCGTAAGCAACGTTTATAAGTGTAACTATGGGTAAACTAGCCTAGAAATACAGCAAATCGCTTGTATTTTGATTGGGTTGATTAAGGAGAGCAGTATGCAAGTCAACATTACCGGACACCAATTAGAAGTTACTGATGCCTTACGTGACTATGTTAGCGAGAAATTTGCTAAACTAGAGCGGCATTACGATAAGATCACCAGTGCTAATGTGATTCTCAGTGTAGAAAAGCTTAAGCAAAAAGTAGATGCAACCTTGCTTATTGCTGGTGGAGATATTGTAGGCAATGCTGAACATGAAGATATGTATGCTGCAATAGACTTATTAGTTGATAAACTCGATCGCCAGTTGATTAAACATAAAGAGAAATTGTTAGATCGACAAAAAGGCGTTCTCGACCGCTGATACTAAACAATGATTTCAATAGAACAAATCCTGACCCCCAGCCGTTGCCTAGTCAACGCGCTGGGTGGCAGTAAAAAACGCGTTTTAGAACAAATTGCACACCTTGTCGCTAACGATCAAAGCGATATCGATGAGGATGCCTTGTTTGAAAACTTAATTGCCCGCGAACGCTTAGGCTCTACTGGCTTTGGTAACGGAATAGCTATTCCTCATTGCCGCATGCCAGGCTGTACTTCACCTATTAGTGCAGTACTTCATCTAGAAACACCCATTGACTTCGATTCAATTGATGGAGAGCCCGTAGACTTACTTTTTGTACTTTTAGTACCAGAAGAAGCTACAGACGAGCATTTAGAGCTGTTAAGGCAAATTGCTACTATTTTAGAAAAACCAACTACTTTAGAGCAATTACGCCAAGCCACTAACAGCGAAGCCCTCTATAAAGCTGTTATTAATGCACAACCTGCACCACAGCTACACAATGCAGACTAACTTGAGGATCACATGCGATTAATTATCGTTAGTGGACGTTCTGGTTCAGGCAAGAGCACAGCGCTTGATGTACTTGAAGATAACGATTTTTATTGTATAGATAATCTTCCCGCTTTATTGCTGCCCCAGCTTGCTGAGCGCACCTTGCTCTCAGCAGAGCTGTTGCATCCGCTGGTTGCGGTATCTATTGATGCTCGTAATATGCCTAATCAGCTAGCACAATTTCCAGCTTTGCTGCAAACAGTCCGCGAGCGCAATATTGATTGTCAAATTCTCTATCTTGATGCTGATGACAAAACCTTACTCAAGCGTTTTTCAGAGACCCGCCGACGGCATCCGCTAACGAACGATACACGTTCTCTAGCAGAGGCCATTGAAGATGAAAATACAGTTTTAGAGCCCATTGCATCCTTAGCTGATGTCAGCATTGATACCAGTGAGTTAAACCTCTACCAGCTAAGAGATACTATTAAACTCCAGCTATTAGAGCGCCCCGAACCCACTACCGCATTTCTAGTTGAGTCCTTTGGTTTTAAGCGCGGAATTCCTATTGATGCAGATTTAGTTTTTGATGTACGCTGCCTACCTAATCCTTATTGGAAGCCAGATCTGCGTCCACTTTCTGGATTAGATCAAGCCATCAAAGACTATTTAAGTGGCCAGCACGATGCCGAAGAAATGTATCAAGATATCTACACTTACCTAAGCAAATGGCTGCCACGTATTGCCGCTAGCAATCGTGCTTATGTCACCATAGCCATTGGCTGCACAGGCGGACGTCATCGCTCAGTTTATCTGGCTCAGCGTTTAAGTGAAGCGCTCAGTGCTGAACTTAATAACGTTCAAGTACGTCACCGCGATTTAAAACTAGAAGGTCAATAACTGCCTATGCAACGCTGCGAACTTCATATCATTAATAAACTAGGTTTACATGCACGTGCGGCCGCTAAATTTGTTAGCACTGCCTCTGCCTTTCCTTGCAGTATAAAAGTAGGACGCAGCGCAGAACAGCTATCTGATGGGAAAAATATTATGTCTGTCATGATGCTTGCTGCTAGTAAAGGTACAAGCCTAGTGCTGATTACCGATGGCGAACAAGAAGAACAAGCACAAGCAGCTCTGATCGATTTAGTGAATCGTTATTTTGATGAAGAACAATAGTTAAGGCATCAAACACTCCGGCCCATCAAAGTCTGGATCACTCACCCAACGACTCACCTTGCGCTCAAAAAGCTGAGGCTGCACTACCAGATCATCAGCCAGCCCTACCAAAGATTCATCTTTATTTAGCCAACGACGCATCATCTTCTTATTCAATAAAAGGGGACGACGTAATTGAGCCGCTTGATAAGTCAGCATTGCCACGCTCAAATACTGCTTGCCTGCAATGTCAAAGGATTCCCAAATACCAGCCAAAAAAATAAGCGGCTGCTGAGCTTGGAATAACCAATACGCCTGCTTACGCTCTTTGCCACGCCATTCAAAAAAACCATTGGCAACAATGGCGCAACGCCGTTGGGCATACGCTTGTTTAAACATAGGTTGCTGTTCTATTGTTTCAAGGCGCGCATGGGGCGCTGCTCTTGAAAAGTCAGTCATCCATTGTGGTGTTAGCCCCCATAAGGCTAAATCAGCTTGAAGATCGCTTTCTTGACGTAACATTAGAACAGACTTATTAGGCACTAAATTCCAATGTGCCTGCATGTTTTGTGGAAAACCTGAAATAACACTTAATGTTTGCGGCCACTCAAATAAAGCAATGCGTCCCGCCATAAATTAACAACCTTACCGAAAAATTTGACCTATTCATTCAACTAAATACGTGCTTATCGCCTAGTTTAACGCTGATAGAGCATGTAATAATTAAACCCATTTTACTAATAGTGTATAGTAGCCCACTTTACATCTATGATGCCCAACGCTCCATCATCAGTTAATGAGTAGAAAATGGATCCATTCAGCGATATTCGCCCTTTTAATGACAATGAAGTTTCAAGCATTCTTCAGCGCTTGCAATCGGATCAAGCCTTTCTAAATACTATTTCTAGCTTTAGCTTTCCACGCCTTCATCGTTATTTAGGCCCCTTATTACGCCGCCTCGTCGCTTGGCGCTTAAAAGCTAAAACACGCAACTTAAAAACCGTTGACGATGTACAGCTACTGGTTGAAAGCTATGTAGCCAAGAGTATTGATTCAACCTGTGATAGTTTTACTATCAGTGGCTTAGAGCATTTACAAGACCAACAAGCACACTTACTAATGGCTAACCATCGTGATATTGTGATGGATCCTGCCTTGGTAACCTATGCTATGTATAGGGCAAAACAAGCTACTCCACGCATTGCGATTGGCGATAATCTATTACAGCGCCCCTTTGTTAGCGATCTCATGCGCTTGAATAAAAGCTTTATTGTCAAACGCTCCGTTGAAGGGCGCCGCGAAAAACTCGCTGCTTTTTTACAGCTATCTGACTACATTAATCAGTCTATCACTCAAGACAACGCCTCTATTTGGATTGCCCAAGCAGAAGGCCGGGCTAAAGATGGCAATGATGAGACAGATAGCGCTATTTTGAAAATGTTTCATATGAGCCGCAAAGATGAAGATTTTGCGTCAGTTATCCAGTCTCTCAACTTGATGCCAGTATCTATTAGTTATGAATATGATCCTTGCGATCTAGCCAAAGCGCGTGAGCTTTATATGCTAGACAGCACAGGCGCCTACAATAAAGCCAGCGGTGAAGATGACGCCAGTATTGCCAAAGGTATTACTGGTTACAAAGGTCGTGTGCACATCCACTTTTGCCCAATAATTAAAGAGGCTAGTGACAACCCTAAAGCACTAGCTAAAGCAATTGATATTCAAATTATTGGTAATTACCAATTACGCCCTATTCATTACCTTGCATGGCAGCAATGGGGTAAGCGTGATCAACAACTAAAGGTAACACCTCCTGCCTTTTCTGCAGAAGAGCTAGCTCAAGCTACCGCCTATCTAGCTAAACGTAGCGCACAATGCCCAGCTGAGCATTTGCCGTACTTAATTGAGCAATACGCCAATCCGGTACAAAACTACTACTTATTACAACAAGCAGTGCCACAGCCCTGCTAACTTACGATGAATAAAGGTTTAAACATGGCTTGGCTACAAGTTCGACTTGCTATTACACCTGAACAGGCAAACCACTGGGAAGATCAACTGCTAGAGATGGGCGCAGTTTCTGTTACCTTTATGGACGCCCAAGATCAGCCTATCTATGAACCAGATTTAGGCACAACACCGCTATGGACACAGACACATTTGTTAGCTTTATTTGAAAGCGACGTTACACAAGAACAAGTGCTTGCTCAATTGCAACTGCGCAATAACCAGTTACCTGAAACAGCGTTTGAGACTATTGAAGATCAAGACTGGGAACGTAGTTGGATGGATAACTTCCATCCAATGCAGTTTGGCAAACGTCTCTGGATAGTACCTAGCTGGCATCAAGCACCTGAGCCTCAAGCTGTCAACCTATTACTCGACCCAGGCCTAGCCTTCGGCACAGGTACACACCCTACAACAGCACTATGCTTAGAATGGCTAGATCAGCAAAACCTCGATCATAGCCAATTACTTGATTTTGGCTGTGGCTCAGGCATTCTAGCCATAGCAGGATTATTGCTAGGTGCTCAGCATGCTGTGGGCACAGATATTGATCCACAAGCCCTAGAAGCTTCACGTGATAACGCACAGCGCAATCAAATTCCAGATACTCAGTTTGATTTATATCTACCTAAAGATATGCCCCAACAATCCTTTGATGTTGTAGTCGCCAATATTCTTGCAGGCCCTTTAGTAGAACTTGCACCTGTTATCACCTCGCATACAAAACTAGGGACGCGTCTAGCTTTATCTGGCATATTAGCCGAACAGGCAGAAGATGTGCGTCAAGCCTATGAAAAGGATTTTGCGCTTGATCTTACCACTGAAAAAGAAGGCTGGGTGCGCATTAGTGGTGTGCGTCGCTAAACGCCTAACGCCGTGCTATTAGCAGTGAATAACTATGAGCAATAATTTAATTACCCAGTGCCCTTTTTGCCAAACTCGCTTCCGCTTAAAACCTGAGCATCTAGAAGTTGCTCAAGGCAAGGTACGCTGTGGCTCTTGTTCTCAGGTATTTAATGCCAAGCAGCATTTAATAACTGAACCTCTTATTATTCCTGTATTGCATGATGCATTGAGTTCCTTTGAACATACCGCACAAGCCAGCACTCCGAGAGATACCGATACTATTAGCGCCACTCATCATAGTGTTACAAACGACAAACAAAAGCTACTTAAGCAACAGGAAAGCGCCTCTGTAAACGCACTGTTAGATACGCAAGATCTCAACCAGCTTGAGGCGCAATTCAAAGAGTTTTTCTCTAACACTATAGGCGAGCCTAGTAAGTTTGCCGAGCCTGCCGAGCCTGCCGAGCCTGCCGAGCCTGCCGAGCCTGCCGAGCCTGCCGAGCCTGCCGAGCCTGCCGAGCCTGCCGAGCCTGCCGAGCCTGCCGAGCCTGCCGAGCCTGCCGAGCCTGCCGAGCCTGCCG
>NZ_JAZDRH010000013.1:0-21358 GCF_047470865.1 Pseudomonas sp. F1_0610 | reverse complement strand
TGCCGATAATGATGTGCTTTATGCCGATATAAGCAATAGCTTAGAAACCCCTAATTTTGATGTAAGACTAGACTTTGAAGAACTTTTAAAAAATAGCAACAGCAGTACGGCAGCTGATTTAGATCTGTCTAATCTTGAGTTAGAAATGCGCCTTGCATTAAGTACTGACGAGCCAGAGCCAGAGCCAGAGCCAGAGCCAGAGCCAGAGCCAGAGCCAGAGCCAGATCAGGATACCGCTGACCCAGAAATAGCAATAGTGCCTAAGGCTAGCTTACCTATTGAACCTGCTCTTGATTTAGATGAACTGGATCTAGATGCTGAGCTGAGCAAATTAAGCCAAATCGAATTAAATAATCCTCAACCTAGCAAGCAAAGCGATACTAAACAAACGGCAACAGAGGATAGTTCAACTCATACAAAGATCATTAATGATCTTCCTGCAATAGAAGCACCTATTGAATTAGCTTGGTCTGAGCAAGTACCCAAACGAAAGTGGGGCTGGTTTTGGGCAATCATGAGCCTTATAGCTGTATTAGGGCTGGCTGCACAGTTTATCAAATACAACTTTGAGCCTTTAGCGCGAGATGAAGTGGCACGCCCATTACTTGAACAGATGTGTGAATTCATTGGCTGCCAACTACCAAGCAAAGTCGACACAACACTTATTCATAGTAGTAATTTAGTCGTAAGGGAACACAATGAGTTTGACGGTGTATTAACCGTTGACGCCATCATTTATAACCGTGCTAACTTCGCCCAACCCTTCCCTATTTTGCGCCTTGATATTTACGACAAAGAACAAAAGCTCATTGCTAGCCGCCAATTTAAGCCCTATGAATACTTGGGGGGAGAGCTTGCTGGGCGAAAAGAAATGCCACAACAAACACCCATTCGTATTTCACTTGATATCATTAATCCCAACGAAAATTCTGAACACTTTAAACTGTCCTTTTTATCGCCAAATTAATTTGTCAAGTAATACATTGATCATTTTTTATCCAATCTTGCTTTATCCTAGAAGCAAGAAAGGGTATTATGCTCAGCCTTTTCTACTCCTAGTTACGTGATCGAATTATCTCCCTATAGGGATAGGTATTTTGCATGTCTCCTGTACATATTGGTCCTTATCAGCTAACCAACCCATTAGTGCTTGCACCTATGGCTGGCGTTACCGATCGTCCATTTCGCGAGCTCTGCAAGCGTTTTGGCGCAGGAATGGTTGTCGCTGAAATGCTTACCAGTGATGTAAGTCTATGGAACTCTCGCAAATCCAGTCTACGCTTACTGCGAGCGGATGATACAGAACCACGTTCGGTGCAAATTGCTGGTGGCGATCCTCAAATGCTAGCTAATGCAGCCCAAGCCTGCGTTGCATTAGGTGCACAGATTGTTGATATCAACATGGGATGCCCGGCAAAGAAAGTTTGCAATAAGGCGGCAGGCTCAGCGTTGATGCAAGATGAAACTTTGGTTACGCAAATCTTACATGCCGTAGTAAAGGCTGTAGACGTGCCTGTAACCCTTAAAATACGTACAGGCTGGGATCATCAACATAGAAACGGTGTCTGTATTGCAAAAATTGCAGAGGAGGCAGGCATTGCCGCTTTAGCTGTTCATGGGCGCACGCGAGTGGATTTGTATAAAGGCGAAGCTGAATACGACACTATTGCTCAAATTAAGCAAGCAGTAACAATTCCAGTCTTTGCTAATGGCGATATTACAAGCGCTAAAAAAGCTCATGAGGTTTTGCAGTATACAGGGGCTGATGGTCTATTGATTGGACGCGGTGCTCAGGGCAAACCATGGATATTCCGTGAAATTTGGCATTACCTGCAAAGCGGAGAACTACTCAGTTCACCATCATTAACAGAAATAGAAAACACAGTACTTGAGCACTTAAATGCCCTTCATAATTTTTATGGTGATTTTATGGGTATTAAAATTGCACGCAAACATATAGCTTGGTATTTAAACAGTTTTCCGAACGCTAAAACATTTCGTACACATTTTAACCAGCTTGAGACTGCGCAAGAACAGCGTTTCTTACTTGGCGAGCACTTTAACCTGCTACGTCAACAAGGAATTGGGGAAGCAGCATGACACAGATGAATGGGTACGAAGCATTACATAGGAACTCATCGGTGAGCGATCAGATTCAAACTATAAAAACACCCGCAACGCATTCATTAACGTTACGCGAGTGTGTAGAACAAACTCTACAAAACTACTTTATGCATCTTGAAGGTGCTGACGTTACGGATGTTTATAACTTAGTTTTAAGTGAAGTAGAGGCGCCTTTACTGTCTACTGTTATGCAGCATGTTAAGGGCAATCAAACTAAGGCATCTGAAGTTCTAGGTTTAAACCGTGGAACTTTACGAAAAAAGCTAAAGCAATACGATTTGTTGTAATCGTTTCAAAACTGGCCAACTTGCCATTACCTAGGAATACACATGACCGACCATACTTCTAGCTTACCTGTACGCCGAGCATTAATTAGCGTTTCGGATAAAACTGGTATTGTTGAGTTCGCACGCGAACTAGCAGCACTAGGCGTAGAAATTCTGTCAACTGGCGGAACTTATAAGCTACTTTGTGACAACCAGATCCCAGCTATTGAAGTTGCTGACTACACTGGTTTCCCTGAGATGATGGACGGTCGTGTAAAAACGCTGCATCCTAAAATTCACGGTGGTATTTTAGGTCGCCGCGCAATAGATGCTGCTATTATGGAACAGCATAGCATCAAGCCAATTGACCTCGTAGCAGTAAACCTCTACCCATTTGCGGCCACTGTTGCTAAAACCAACTGCACACTACCTGATGCCATTGAAAATATCGACATTGGCGGACCAACCATGGTACGTAGTGCAGCAAAAAACCATAAAGACGTTGCTATTGTGGTTAATGCCAACGACTACACTCAGGTAATGAGTAACTTAAAAAACGGCGGCTTAACCTACCAACAACGCTTTGACTTAGCTCTGAAAGCCTTTGAGCATACAGCTGCGTATGATGGCATGATTGCCAATTATTTAGGCAGTATCAATCAAAACGCTGAGACACTAAGCACTCAAGACCGTCTTGAATTTCCACGCACCTTTAATAGCCAATTTATTAAAGCGCAAGATATGCGTTACGGTGAAAATCCTCATCAAAGTGCCGCTTTCTACGTAGAAGCTAATCCTACAGAAGCTAGCGTAGCAACTGCTAAGCAGCTGCAAGGCAAAGAACTTTCTTACAACAATGTAGCTGATACCGATGCAGCGCTAGAGTGTGTAAAAAGCTTTACCAAGCCGGCCTGCGTCATTGTTAAACATGCCAATCCTTGTGGCGTAGCTGTTGTGCCAGAGGCCGATGGTGGTATTCGTAAAGCTTATGACCTTGCCTATGCAACAGATAGCGAGTCTGCCTTTGGTGGCATTATTGCCTTTAACCGAGAACTAGACGCTGAAACTGCTCAGGCTATTGTAGATCGTCAATTTGTAGAAGTAATTATTGCTCCGGCTATCAGCGTTGAAGCACGCTCAGTTGTCGCAGCGAAAGCTAATGTGCGTTTATTAGAAACAGGCCACTGGCCAGCTGAACGCAGTTTCGGTTTAGATTACAAACGCGTAACAGGCGGCTTATTAGTACAAAGCCGTGATATTCAGATGATCACTGCTGAAGATCTTAAAGTAGTTACCAAGCGCGCACCTACTGAACAAGAAATTCATGACTTAATTTTTGCTTGGAAAGTAGCTAAATTCGTTAAATCTAATGCTATTGTTTATGCTAAAAACCGTCAAACTGTTGGTGTAGGCGCTGGGCAAATGAGCCGCGTCAACTCAGCCCGTATTGCGGCCATCAAAGCAGAGCATGCAGGCTTACAAGTCGCAGGTGCTGTTATGGCATCTGATGCCTTCTTCCCGTTCCGCGATGGCATTGATAATGCCGCTAAAGCCGGAATTAGTGCTGTTATTCAGCCAGGTGGCTCAATGCGTGATAACGAAGTCATAGAAGCCGCTGATGAAGCGGGTATGGCCATGGTATTCACTGGCATGCGTCACTTCCGCCACTAAATGCTATTGGAGCTTAGCCTATGAATATTCTAATTATTGGTAACGGTGGACGCGAGCATGCGTTGGCATGGAAAGCTGCACAAGACCCTCGCGTGGCCAAAGTCTTTGTGGCACCTGGCAATGCGGGTACTGCCACAGAAGACAAATGTGAAAATATCAATATCGGTGTTTTAGAGCTAGAAAAGCTGGCTGACTTTGCAGAACACAACCAAGTAGCTTTAACTATCGTTGGCCCAGAAGCACCATTAGTTGCTGGTGTAGTGGATTTATTCCGTAGTCGCAACCTCGACATTTTCGGCCCAACTAAAGCTGCTGCACAGTTAGAAGGCTCAAAAGCTTTCACCAAGGATTTTTTAGCACGCCAGCAAATTCCAACAGCTGACTATGCAAACTTTACAGAGGTCGAGCCTGCCCTTACATATTTACGTGAAAAAGGCGCACCTATCGTTGTTAAAGCAGATGGCTTAGCTGCTGGCAAAGGCGTTATTGTCGCCATGACACTAGACGAAGCCGAAGCAGCAGTACGCGATATGCTAGCTGGTAATGCTTTTGGCGAAGCAGGTTCACGCGTTGTTATTGAAGAGTATCTCGATGGCGAGGAAGCTAGCTTTATCGTCATGGTTGATGGTGATAATGTTCTACCAATGGCAACCAGCCAAGATCATAAGCGCGTTGGGAACGGCGATACAGGTCCGAATACAGGCGGCATGGGAGCTTACTCGCCAGCACCTGTAGTAACAGATAGCGTTTATCAGCGCGTTATGGATGAAGTTATCTACCCTACTGTGCGCGGCATGGCTGCTGAAGGTAATGTATATACGGGCTTTTTATATGCCGGCTTAATGATTGATAAAACAGGCGCGCCTAAGGTTATTGAATATAACTGTCGTTTTGGTGATCCTGAAACACAACCTATTATGTTGCGCCTAGAATCTAGCTTAATTCTTCTAATTGAAGCTGCTTTTGCCAAAGCATTAAACAAAATTGAAGCTCGCTGGCACCCACAGCCTAGCCTAGGTGTTGTTATTGCAGCCGGTGGATACCCTGGTGACTATAGCAAAGGGCATGAAATTCACGGGCTGGATGCCGCTGCTAACCTATCTGGGAAAATATTTCATGCGGGCACAGCGTTAAAAGATGGTAAAGTCCTAGCTAATGGCGGCCGTGTACTTTGTGCAACAGCCTTAGGCGAAACTGTAGCGCTAGCACAAGAAAATGCCTATAAACTTGCGGCTGAAGTTAGTTGGGAAGGCAGCTTTTATCGCACAGATATTGGATATCGTGCAATTGATCGCGAAAACAGCTAATTTTGACACAGAAAGCTATGAGTGTTCATACACTCATAGCCATCCATAGTGTAAGCTTATTTAAATTGTATATTTACACCATGAGAGTTTAGCGAATGTCAGGAACGCGCATTGCTATTTTTAATATTATTTGTTTTTTGATCTGCGCCCTTTACTTACTTTGGCTCACCCCTGATAGTGCCTCTTTCTTTGTTGATAACAGTCATTTAAACCAACAAGCCAGCCCATTTGTCTTTACTCCTCCACCTCCAGTATTAAGTGGTATATTTTTAGGCATTTTTATTTTTTTAATGCTTAACTGCATTACTCGTTTTATTCAACTAGGTAACCGTATATATATTTGGCTAGGCTCAAGCTTATTTCTTTATACTCTTGCAGCCTTAGAACTATTAGAAATTACTAAAATACATAGTGCTACCAATGAAGTTGGCTGGTATTTCATTCAATTTGTTTTTTTATTAATTAGCATTATTTTTCAGCTATTTGCTCTAGATCTATTTGGCAAACGCTTTACGTTAAACAATACTCAAGGCCTACATTTTAGTTTAATTACCTTATCCTGCTTGAGCGCTTTTGTTTTGTTGCTGAACGACTCCCCTATCACCAGCAGCCTAGTCTACTTTATTTTTTCTAGTGCTATGCTCACGCCCAGCGTTATTATTTACCGTACCTACCAAACCCATGGCCATTTATCCGCACGCTTTATAGGTATCGGAATTTTCTTTTACGCTCTACCTCTAATTCTCATTTGGCCGCTTTTAATTAACCCTAGTCCTGTTCAGCTTTACTATGCCACTTTACTTAATTTAATTGTTCCACCTATTGGTGTTTATATTCTAGGCATAGGTCTAACACGTTACGAACTGGATAAAATTATTCGTACTGTGACACAAAGCCCTAGTGCGCCAAATTACAACACCAACACCCAAGAAGTTGAATTATTACTAGAACGTTTAAGCCAAGAAATACGTGTTCCTTTAAGCGGTGTAATGGGTATGTTAGGGCTAATTGTTGCCACCCCTTTATCAGCCAAACAACGCGAATACATACAAACTATGCAACGTTCATGCACTGAACTACTTAACAGTGTCAATGAAGTTATTGATATTTCAGAGCTAAAATACAGCCGCTTAACTATTAGCAATACGCAATTTGAGCTTAGTGGGCTACTGGAAGAATGTATTGAGCTATTCCGTCCCCAAATACAAGAACAACATATAGAACTCATTAGTTTTGTTCAACCTCAAGTCCCCCATTTAATATACAGCGACCCTAGCCGGTTACGCCAAGTACTACTAACATTAATGATGATTGCTTACCAGCATGCACAAGAGAAAGAAATTATCTTTGCTGTCACTGTTGAGCAAAATCAAGAACCACCCATTTTAAATATTTCACTAGAAAGTATTGCCGAACCTATAACTGCCTTAGAAAACCAGTTACTTTTACAACCTGTTAGCAATAAGCCTTTACATCAATTTCCACCGGAGCACTTGCGTTTAATCATCTGCAACCATCTGATCCAACAACTGGAAGGATTACTTTCATACAATATCAACGAACATGGTCAGGCCACTCTGAGTTTAACGCTGCCCTTGACACAGTATGAGTTAACCTCTAACCAGCAACAGCCATTGCATTTACTGCAAGGTAAATCATTACTTATTATTGACCCTAGCGAAGTCTGTCGTACTGTATTGCGCCAGCAATGCGAAGAATGGGGAATTGAGGTTACCTGTGCTTCAAGTGCGCAAGATGCACTTGCCCTACTTCGCAGTAAAAGCCTAATGCAGCAAAGCTTTCAAGTTGTACTAATTACCCGCGAATTACCACAAATTAATGGTATTGATTTAGCAGTACGCATCAAGCAAGACCAGTTATTAACAGAAGACTCTGTCTTATTGCTATTAACAAGCACCGGAGTAGATACCATTAGTACACGCAATGCGGGCATCAGCCAAGTATTGATCAAGCCTGTTAGCAGCTACACTTTAAAAGCCGCACTCACCCAAGCTTATCAACATAACAGTATTAAACCTCTCTTTAAGCAGCAAGAAAGCTTGCCAGAAGCCAAGGTGCTCATTGCCGAGGATAATGGTGTTTCGATTAAAGTCGTTAGTGCCTTATTAAACAAATTACAGATTGCTTTTGATGTGGTTATGAATGGCGAACAAGCATACGAAGCCATGCTTAAACGAAATTATGACCTTGTCCTAATGGACTGTGAAATGCCTGTACTATCTGGCTTTGAGGCTACGAAAAAATGGCGCCAACATGAAGCAGGTTCAGGCAAACGCATGCCTATTATTGCCTTAACCGCTTATGTATTTGATGAACATCGCCAACAAGCCTTAGATGCAGGAATGGACGGTCACCTCTCTAAACCACTCAACCTTTCTGAGCTTAAACAGTTAATATTGCGTTATACCTCTAAAAACACTTAGAGGTCTTTAGAGTGATGCTGTAACCAAGCTACAGCTAGCCCGCTTAAAATAATAATAGCTACACCTAACCACGCAATAAGATCTGGACTTTGCTTAAAAAATACAACACCTATTAAGGCTGCAAAAATAATCTGTGCGTAAGTAAAAGGAGCTAAAGTGGCAGCTGAGCCATATTTAAATCCTATTGTAAGTAAAATATGCCCTGTCATGGCTAACGCTCCTAGCATTAGCATCCAAAGCAAGTCCAGCCAGTGAGGCAACACCGCGTTAAAAGGTAAAACAAATAACAGCCCAAGTGTACCAATTAATCCAGCTAAGAAATTACTGGTGACAGGATGGTCGGTTACTGCCACACGGCGTGTTAATAGTTGGTATATCGCAAAGCAAAATGAAGCGCCTAACGGCATTAAAATAGCCGGAGTAAAGAGTTCACCTCCAGGGCGAACAATGAGCAACACACCCATCAAACCCACAGCAACAGCAATCCACTGGCCTAAGGTGATTTTTTCCTTCAAGAAAATCACAGACAAGACGGTTACGATTAAAGGAGCTAAAAACATCACAGAGGTAGCTTCAGCTAGCGGTATATAACGCAAACCACCAATAAATAACCAGCTAATACCCAGCAAACATAAACCTCTAGCAAATTGGAGCAAGGGGCGACGTGTTTGCACCAACTGCTTACCCATTTTTGGGGCAAAAATCGCCAACATTAATACTGTTTGGGCTGCATAACGAACCCATACAACAAAAAATAGCGGATATATCGCGGTTAGATATTTAGAAACGCCATCATGGGTGGCTAATAAACTGGTGGCACACAATATTAACAACACCCCCAACAGAGGCCCTTTCGCACTAGACACTTGCACTCCTATTAATTAGCTTACTATCTATTTTATCAAAAAATTCGCCTGCAGCTTGGCTAACAGGCGAATTTAAATGCTATTCATCATCGAACTGGTAGCTACCTGGCGCCAAATTATCAAAACGCGTAAATTTACCTTGGAAAGCTAAGCGCACGGTACCAATAGGTCCGTTACGTTGCTTACCAATAATAATCTCAGCAACACCTTTGTACTCTGTTTCTGGATGGTAAACTTCATCGCGATAGACAAACATAATGACGTCAGCATCCTGCTCAATCGCTCCTGATTCACGCAAGTCAGAGTTAACAGGACGTTTATTAGGGCGCTGCTCTAACGAACGGTTTAACTGGGATAGGGCAACAACAGGACAATTGAACTCTTTGGCCAGCGCTTTTAACGAGCGAGAAATTTCTGAGATTTCATTGGTACGGTTATCGCCTGCACTGCCACCAATTTGCATTAATTGCAAATAGTCGACCATGATTAACGCAATCTCACCATGCTCACGTGCTAAACGACGGGTTCTTGCACGCATTTCAGAGGGAGAAATACCCGCAGTGTCATCAATAAATAGCTTACGATCTTGCAGCATATTAACGGCTGAAGTAAGGCGACTCCAGTCTTCCTCCTCCAACTTACCGCTACGTACTTTGGTTTGATCAATACGACCCAGAGAAGACAGCATACGCATCATTAAAGACTCAGAAGGCATCTCTAAGGAATAAACCAACACCACCTTATCAGTACGCATAAGTGCGTTTTCAACCAAATTCATAGCGAAAGTGGTTTTGCCCATGGAAGGTCGACCTGCCACAATTACAAGGTCAGATGCCTGTAGGCCACTGGTTTTATCATCCAAGTCAGCAAAGCCAGTAGATACACCAGTAATCGCATCATCACTATTAAATAGTGTATCAATAGTATCAATGGTGCTTTTGAGCAGATCAACCACACCAACAGGCCCGCCTGTTTTAGGGCGTGCTTCTGCAATTTCGAAAATTTTACGCTCGGCTTCATCTAAGATTTCGTTACCCGTACGCCCTTCTGGCGCATAGGCGCTGCTTGCAATATCATTACTTACGCTAATCAGCTGACGTAATGTGGCACGCTCTCGAATAATACTGGCATAGGCTTTAATGTTAGCAACAGAAGGCGTGTTTTTTGCCAACTCACTAAGATAAGCCAAGCCTCCTACTTGTGGCAAAGTACCTTCTTTATCGAGTTGCTCTGATAAAGTCACCACATCAAAGGGTTCATTGCGCTCGGCAAGACGATGAATAGCACGGAAAATTAAACGATGATCATGGCGATAAAAATCACCATCAGACACCTGATCTAGCACGCGCTCCCACGCATTGTTATCCAGCATTAAGCCACCAAGAACGGCTTGCTCTGCTTCAATCGAATGGGGTGGGATTTTTAAGGCGGCTGTTTCTAAATCATATTGTTCCGGCGCTACTAACTCATTCATTCTCGCAAAACCTTAGATCAAACAGCTAATAAGATACGTATTAAAAGCACAAAAGGCACGTCATTGTTATGACATGCCTTTCGTTTTTGCAACCTAGGCTGCAAACGTTACAAATTAACCCGCAACAATGATCAGCTTAACAATAGCTTCAACATCGGTGTGTAGGTTAAGTGTAATTTCGTACTCACCTGTTTGACGAATAGTGCCATTAGGTAGACGAACTTCGCTTTTGTGTACTTCAACACCCGATGCAGATAATGCATCAGCGATGTCATGAGTACCGATAGAGCCGAACAATTTACCTTCTTCGCCAGTGTTGGCAGTGATGGTAATTTCTAGGCCTGAAAGTTGCTGTGCACGAGCTTGAGCAGCAGCTAATTTCTCAGCAGCTACACGCTCTAATTCTGCACGGCGCGCTTCAAACGCAGCAACGTTTTCTGCAGTTGCAGCCGTTGCTTTGCCATGTGGCAATAAGTAGTTACGGCCGTAACCAGACTTAACATTTACTTTGTCGCCTAGGTTGCCCAAGTTAGCGACTTTTTCTAGCAGGATGACTTCCATTTGAGTCTTACCTCTTGAATTCAACTTTCACCGTTCGTGGATTTTGCTTTAGCGCTTAAGCCACGAAAATCAAATAGGCTGTCAACGAGCGCTAGCACAATCAATAATGGAACAACAGCTTGTGATAAAAATACTAAGCCTACATACATAGCTATAAGCCAAAATGAGGGACTTTTACCCAAGCCTACTAACCCATGAATAACTGCAATACCTGTAATAAGTAAAGGTAAAGCAGCAACAGGTATTAACACTATCGCCTCAATTGCGATAGCGGCTGATCCTAAGATCACCACTAATAGCCCGAATGCCATAGCTACAGGTAAACGCAATTGATGAAACTCTTGCGCAAACCCTTTTGGGTTAAATAATGCAGCTTGCCAATAACGCCCCAGAATCAAAGCCAATACTGCAAATAACTGGTTTGATAACAACATGCTTCCCGCCAATGCATAAGGTAAATATAGTTTTACCTGGGCCATCTGCTCGCCTGTTAATCCAGCAAGCATTGGTTGAATTAGCTGAGAAACATTTGGATCTGTGAGCAAACTATCAGCTAGTTTTGCTATTTCATCACCATAAAGAAATGGCTGAATCATGGCAAATAAGCCGCTTAAAACAACACTCGCTAGTAAAACTTTCACCCACGATGAGGTTGTACGCAATACAGCTGCAAGAGCCAATGTACAAACCACAACAATAAGTGTTTCTGGTTGACCAGCACCCGCCCAAATAACGGCAGGAATCAAACCCAGTGCTAAAACGCTATAGCTATTTTCAAAGCCTTTGCGCAGTAGTAATAAACTAGCGGCGGCTGCACCTATCCAATGCAAGATAGGCAGAGCTGTTGTCAAAGCCATTACTGTGATGGCTTCCATGCGTCCACGCATTACATATTCAGCTATAGGGCGCATGTTAAAAATCCATTACCTAAGTGCTAACCTTCAATCAACGGCCGTGGCTGTCGGTGTAAGGCAACAATGCTAAGAAACGCGCGCGTTTGATAGCAGTCGCTAATTGGCGTTGGTATTTAGCTTTAGTACCAGTAATACGGCTTGGTACGATTTTGCCAGTTTCAGAGACATAGGCTTTCAAAGTGTTTAGATCTTTGTAATCGATCTCTTGAACGCCTTCAGCTGTGAAACGGCAGAATTTACGACGACGGAAAAAACGTGCCATGATAGGTTCCTCTGTAGACTTGGGAATTATTCTTCGTCAGAGTCGATGTCAGCATCGTCGTCAATGTCGTCTGCATCTTCATCAAGATCTACAGAATCCATTGCTTCAGCTTGCGCACGACGCTCACGACGCTCGTTACGGTTCTCTTCAGCTTTTACCATTTCAGAAGCTTCAGTTACCGCTTCGTCGCGACGAATAACTAAGTTACGTAGAACGGCATCGTTATAGCGGAAGCTATCTTCTAGCTCTGCTAATGCTTTAGCGCTGCATTCAACGTTTAAAAGCACGTAGTGTGCTTTATGCACATCATCAATTGCATAGGCTAATTGGCGACGGCCCCAGTCTTCTAGACGGTGTACTTTACCGCCATCTTCTTCGATCAGCTTGGTGTAACGCTCTACCATGCCGCCGACTTGTTCGCTCTGATCCGGATGAACCAGAAACACAATTTCGTAATGACGCATAGATGCTCCTTACGGATGAAAGTCTGCTGCTATATGCAGTCAGACAAGGAGAGATTTAACTCGTTGTTTTTCTTGTATTTATTCCTTAATGAATATTTCTTAAGGCAATACAAGGTGCGAAATTATACGCAAAGCCATAACTGATAGCAAGGCGAGTCTTACTGGCGTTGGCGTACTGCTTCAAATAAACAAATACCTGCTGCAACAGATACGTTCAAACTGCTAACACTGCCAGCCATCGGCAACTTCACCAGATAATCGCAATGCTCACGCGTCAAGCGACGCATGCCTTTGCCTTCGGCCCCCATCACCAGCACTAAAGGCCCTGTCATATCTTGCTGGTAAATAGACTGTTCAGCTTCACCAGCCGTACCAACCACCCACAAACCCCGCTTACGCAGTTTTTCTAAAGTGCGTGCTAAATTGGTAACCGTCACTAGAGGCATCACCTCGGCCGCACCACAAGCCACTTTGCGCACCGTTGCAGTTAATGTGGCCGATTTATCCTTAGGTACAATCACCGCCAAGGCTCCGGCTGCATCTGCAGTGCGCAAGCATGCACCTAAGTTATGCGGATCAGTCACACCATCCAAGGCAAGAATAAGCGGCGCTTGCTCTTGCTGATCAAGCAAACTTTCTAGCATTTGCTCACTCCAGACCTGACTTGGCGACACCAGAGCTAATACGCCTTGGTGCACACCTTCAATACGCTCATCCAACTCATGACGTTCACACTCCTCTACAGTAATGCGTAGCTGCTGAGCTAAGTCGCGCAATACTTGGACTCTTGGCGTACTCAATGCCTGAGCCAAGACAAGCTTCTTCACACGCTTAGGGTGATGACGCAATAAGGCTTCCACGGCGTGAATGCCGTGGACTTGTTCTAAATCACTCATAGTATTTTAATTACTTTTTACTGTACGTTTGCGCACAGATTGGGTTTTACCTGAAGCACCACTGGTTTTACGAGTGGCCTTTTTTGCATTGGGTTTTGCTTTACTTGTTGATTTTTTCTTGCCATTAGTTGCCGACGTTTGCTTCACTGGCTTTGCCTTTGCTCCACCAGCAGCATCTTGCATTAGAGCCTGCTTAGCTTGACGACTACGCGCTACTTTGGTCGGCACAGCCTCTTTCTCCGTGGCTGTAGGTTTTTCTCCTGACTGACGCAGATGACGCTTTTGCGCTGGTGACATGGCACGCTCAGCATCACTCATTTCAAAGTCGATTTTACGCTCATCCAAATCCACTCGCGCAACAATCACTTCCACAGTATCACCTAGGCGATACTTGCGACCACTACGCTCACCCGCTAAGCATTGATGCAATTGATCATAGTGATAGTAGTCACCTGGCAAAGCAGTCACATGCACAAGGCCTTCCACGTAAATATCTTTTAGTTCAACAAACAAGCCAAAACCCGTGACAGCAGTCACTACGCCCGCGAAAGTTTCTCCCACACGGTCAAGCATATATTCACATTTAAGCCAAGTAACAACATCGCGCGTAGCCTCATCAGCACGGCGCTCTGTCATCGAAATTTGGACTCCTAAGCTATCTAACTGCGCGTCATCGTAAGGATAAATACGCGCCTTAGTCATACTTTTAGCACCTATACGCTGCACATGCGCACTGTCTTTTTTCGAACGAATAATACTGCGCACCGCGCGGTGATTAATTAAGTCCGAATAGCGGCGAATCGGCGAAGTAAAGTGAGTATAGGCTTCATAGTTCAAACCAAAATGCCCCAAACAATCAGGACTATAAATAGCCTGACTCATGGAACGCAAAATCATGGTTTGGATTAAACTGTAATCAGGGCGATCTGTAATACGCTCTAGCAATGCTAAAAAGTCTTTAGCGGTAGGCGTGCTTTTGCCTTTACCTAATGCAAGACCTAACTCTGATAAATAGGCACGTAATTTTTCTAGTTTTTCTTCTGGTGGATTATCATGCACACGGTATAAACCAGGCAGCTTATGATCCTGTAAGAAGTGCGCCATAGCTACGTTTGCACATAGCATACACTCCTCAATAATGCGGTGCGCTTCATTTCGTACTGTAGGTACAATCTTTTCAATTTTGCGTTCTGCATCAAAAATAATACGTGTTTCACGCGTATCAAAATCCAAAGCACCACGCAACTTACGTTGGTTTAAAAGCTCTTTATACAGGCTAAATAACTGCTGTAAATGCGGTAACAGCTCAGCATACTCTTTCGCTAATACTTTAGCTTCCGCTGTATTTGGCTTTTCTAGCATACAGCTTACTTTATCGTAGGTAAGACGTGCATGCGATTGAATAACAGCCTCATAAAACTGATAATCCAGCATTTTACCTGCGCGCGATAAGCGCACTTCGCACACCATAGCTAAACGATCCACGTGCGGGTTCAGCGAACACAAACCGTTCGACAGCTCCTCTGGCAGCATAGGAATGACTTGCTTAGGAAAATACACCGAATTCCCACGCTCACGCGCCTCATTATCTAATGCTGTATCAACCTTAACGTAATGTGACACATCAGCAATAGCGACATACAAGCGCCAGCCTGTACTGGTACTGCGACCTTGCTCAAAATGCGCTTCACAATAAACTGCATCATCAAAGTCACGTGCATCTTCGCCATCAATAGTAACGAAAGGTAAATCACGCAAGTCAATACGGTTTTGCTTGTCGGCCTCTTCTACTTCAGGCTTTAAGCGGCGTACTTGACGCAATACAGCCTGCGGCCATACATGCGGAATATCATAATTACGCAATGCCACTTCAATTTCCATACCCGGCGCCATATAGTCGCCGAGCACTTCCACTACATTGCCTTGTGCTTGAAAACGTGCCGTTGGCCAGTGTGTGATTTCCACTTCAACCAACTGTCCTAGTTTTGCCCCTGCATTGCGACCTGGGCTAATCAGGATTTCCTGCTGCAATTTACTATTATCTGGCAAAACAAAGCCAATGCCATTCTCTTCGTTATAACGCCCCACTAAAGTGGCATGCGCTCGCACTACTACCTCAGCAATAGCACCTTCACGACGCCCTTTACGGTCAACGCCTGTAACACGTGCAAGCGCACGATCACCATCAAACACAAGACGCATTTGAGTTGGGCTTAAAAATAAATCTTCACCGCCATCATCTGGAATTAAAAATCCAAATCCATCACGGTGACCACTGACACGCCCTACAACTAAATCTAGCTTATCCACAGGCGCATAGGCACCTCGGCGGGTATAGACTACCTGAGCATCTCGCTCCATAGCGCGCAGGCGACGACGTAAAGCTTCGATAGCTTCTTCATCAGTCAATCCAAATTCTTCGGCTAGTTGTTCTCGTCTGGCGGGAGCGCCTCGCTCAGCAAGGTGCTGTAAAATTAACTCGCGGCTTGGGATAGGGTTTTCATATTTTTCTGATTCTAACGCCGCGTTAGGGTCTTTTTGTTGCCAATCGGCTATCAAATTTTCTTTTCCTTTATATTTCATTTGTCTCATAAGCGTACAGATTACGCCTTTTCTAAAATTTTTCCATTTTTTTCATGCACTACTTTACAACGCTTTAGCGCAGTCGTATAGTTCGCGCCAACATAGTACAACACTTAATTGTTGCAAATATGTAAAGCCCAGATGGCGGAATTGGTAGACGCGCTAGGTTCAGGTCCTAGTGGTGGCAACACTGTGGAAGTTCGAGTCTTCTTCTGGGCACCATTTCAATGTTGCACCTCTGTGCAACATATCCATAAAATCCTTTAAAATCAAAGCTTAAATCCATTATCTTGTTATTCTGAGCACACACACTGTGCATCATTTAGCACCATAGCAATTTATTTTTGTACCCCTGAAAAATAAATCGAATTTATGGGTACAGAATCAAGCAATCAACACCAAAGCCACCTTTAGCACCAGTGGCTATGCTAACTAAACCCACATTTTAGCATAATACTCAAACGTTAATGAGCCTCCGCCAATGGTGGCTTTGATCGTTATAGTTCTTCTTTGCATTCACTTTCTGATAGTTGACTATAACGCTCGTACATCAATCGTTTGGCCTCATCCAGTGTCATCCCTCCCAGAGATTCAATTTGCTTTATATCTTCCGCAGATAAAGCTCCAACACCTTTTAAATAGCTTTCATATGCTATTTTACAGCTACCTGATAGCTCTTTTTTCTTGTTTTCACCATTCGAACAAGCTGATAAACCTAAAGCTAATAAAGCAATAAAACTTATACGATATAGCATTTTATACTCACCTTTAAAAAACATGGATATCAATTAGTTGGTTTGATCGGGTATAAACAAACAGATAGTTGCGACATATCAAGAGTAATCACTGTATAAGGAGAAGTTAACAAATACTTTTCAGCTTCCTCTATCATTTTATTGGTAATGACTTTTTCAGGATATACATAATTATTATTTATATCTTTTTTATCAACAAAATAGTATCTTGTACTTACTCGATGTGGTATTAACTTTAAAATAGGGTCTTTACATTTTCCAGAATGGTCTACACCTAACCTAGGATAAATAACAGTATAGGACTGAGATGACCTGCGTGTCTTTTCATAAAGTCCAACCCAGAAAATCCTTACAGCCTCATCAATGTCCACAGTTTTAAGTTCAAATCCTTCAGGGTAACGTGGTAAAACATAAACTCCTTGCTGATCTGGAAGAGAAAACACTTTTTGACGCTCATCAGGTAACTTCCAATCGCGTATAGTTTCTATTTTTGGCGTCAGATCACCCAACCTCCAGTCTAAATAACGCTGCCCCTTTATATAGTGTGCGTTGTTATAAACCAAGTCAGCATGACTATCAAAAAATGATCCTGTAATTTTATAATTTGCCTTTTTAATAACAACAGTATCACGTTCATTCTGAGGCACTTGAATCACTAATTTGCCATAAGTTGGATTAACTGGATCAGGGGCAGGATACGGTTCTCTTTCACCCTCCCTTCGCATACAGCCAGTTAACTCAAAAAAAGCCAGTAAAATAATAAAAAACTTAATCTTTCTATCATACATATTTTTCATTAGAAAAATCCTTTTTAACGATATACGCACAAGGCAGGTTGAAATCACAAGTACAGGATTTAAGCCCACCCTCTATAACTCAGGTAAAACAGAAAAATAATTTATAGCCTATAGCTATTCAGAAAATTATCACCAAAATAGTCATTAATACAATTAAATACCATAAAAATACTAAAGCGCTAGTATTTATAAAAATGCCATTTTCATCTCATACTAGAAATAAAAAGCAGTTTGGCTACTGATGCTTGGATACCGATAAAAGTTCAACTTCAAAAAACCGCAGCATCTGAAAAACAAAAGCAGCCACAAAAAAAACTAAAACCTACAGCTTCAGAGCAAATCTTCTGTAAAAAGCTAACTATTTAGCAGCTTACCAAAAAAAGATAATTAATAATCATTGCAAACTCTCAATAGATCACATTTAGCGCTAGAAATAAATGATAAATTATATAATATATTTTTAGTGCTTATGGAGTAAGTAAATGCGTTTTTGGATTACTCAACCTCTATTTTTTTACAGCCTCACCTACTTTACCTCTATCCCTTCATTAGCAAACCCACTGAGCATAGAGGATATTTTTATCTCAGATGCAGAAATTTCTAGCTTACAGGAGGATGATGAAGGGCGGTATTTTATCACAGCGAAAGATAAAAACGGCGTTCTTCATAAAGAAAATGTAAGATTAAACTTTGATTTTGAAAAAAACAATAAAAATGAAAAACAAGTTACCGTTATAGGCAGAAACCTTTTGCAGGATGACAGCAACTATTTAAATGCAGAGAACATAGAGATTACCGTTAACAATGGTTTGTTCTCCAGCATTACAGGTCAGTTTCACGACGACGACAGCCACTCGACAAACGCAAAAGAAAAAATAACAGCTTCGACAAAAATAGTTTTTAACAATGGACAAGCAGACAGTATCCAGGGCATAGAATCCTTTGTAACAGACACTAAAAATCAAACTATAAACTCAAATATAATAGTGACTGGTGGAAATATAGACTCAATACAAGGAATAACTGTTTACAATGACAACTTAATAAATTTTCAAGAAGCCAGCCTAAAGAGTGGAATCAGCATCAACGGGGGTGAGGTTGGATTAATAAAAGGGGTTATCTACAATGGAGAAAATGCTCCAGCCAAGGTAAATATAGAAAGCAATATAGCTATCAACAATGCCACTATCAACCAAAATGAAATTATACTCATCAACTTTAGTGGCAACCAAAATACCAGTTCGACACTTAAAGCTAAATTATCCATATTTGGTGACTCAAATATTCCGGATGGAATATATATATCTGCAGTTGAGCAGAGCACACCTACATCAAGTACTGCTGAAAACATAAACCCATTTAGTGGTAATTTGTTTAATTTTGGAAGCAAGCCAATCAGCGCCAGTATTATATCAAACTTTGAAAACTATCATTTCTATATAAATGAATACAATAAAGATCAGGTCAATAAAGACACTGCATTAATAAAGTCCGATATTATAATAAACAACCCTACTCAGATGAATAACGGCTCTTTATCTAACAAATCAATTGCTCAGATCAAGGGGATTTCTGGAGAAAACATTATAAATGTAAATGACAGCATTACGCTTATCTCTGCTAATAGTACACAAGGCGGTGATGAGAATGGTGATTTAGCTAGTATATTTAACTTAGAAAATAATTCTGTAAAATTTGGTCTAGGTAAAGTTGCGGAAGTCTCATACACGATAGAAAATAAAGATTTAATTGCCACTATTGATAATATTTACTCTGATAACAAGGCTATTGAACTCTCCGTAAAACCCTTAGCTGAGGGACGCTTAACCCAGTTAATTTCGATCAACAAAGCATCTGATCTAATGGTTTCAGATGTGTGGAAGCAGATTGATAAAAGCCCAGAAGATAAAACATCTTCGTTTATTATTATCGAAACCAGCAATGACCGCTTTAAAACAGGCTCTCACATCGATCATAATGGTTATACTGCCCTTATTGGCGCAGCTTACAAAACCCAGAACACTACACTAGGTGCACTTCTTGAGTACGGTGATGGTGATTATGATACCTATAATAAATTTACAATGGGCAACATCCACGGAGAAACCAAAACAACCCACTATGGATTTGGCTTACTCGCAAAGCATGACTTGGATAACCTTTGGTTAGAAGGCGCTTTACGTATAGGACGGGTTAGAGCTAAGTTTAAATCAAATGATATTATTACAGGCTCAGGACAATCTGCTGCTTACGACAACCGTACAACCTATGTTTCATCCCACGCTGGCATCGGCCATAAATATCCAATCAACACTCAAAACACATTAGAAACTTCATTAAAATATCTTTATACCCATTTAAATGAAGAGTCAGTTATTATTGATGGTGATAAAGTGTCCTTTGATAGTTTAACTTCATCACGCGTACAGCTTAAAGAAGAGTGGAAGTACCAACCTAAAAGCAACCTTTCGCTCAGCGCAGGGCTAGCCTATGAATATGAGTTTAATGGAAAAGCTGATACCTCGATTTATGGTAAAAATATTAAGGCGCCCAGCCTTAAAGGCTCCACTGGAATTATTGAACTAGGTCTGCAGTACTCACCTTTTAACAATCTCAATAACAAATACTTTGATGTAAAACTCAAAGGCTATACAGGACAGCACCGTGGAGTGGCAGGAACGCTATCATTTAACTATCTTTTCTAACAACATAATCACTCACAGACAAATGATATTTATTGCCTGTATCTGCAGGTAGTTCATCGCTAATAGGCAGAGAAAGTATGCAATTATAAGCAACTATCAAAATTTCATTAGCTGATACTTATTAAAAAACAAATAATATCAGCAACCAAAATAGCAAAGCCAAAGCCTTTTTATAATCTATGAATATTTTATAAATGTAACATTAAAATACTGGGAAACGTTTTAAAACTGAACAAATTTAAGACCTGAGCGCAACAGGTTTAATGAATATATTAGCACTAAAGATTATGTATATGCTTATGTGAAATCAATATCTACATCATTAAATATGTATTGTTTTTAGCTTCTGTTGGCATGATTCTGACCTTCCCCCTAAATTAGCACCATAACTTCGATGAAACCTCCATTAAACTGAGAACCATTGCAGAACTCACTATGAAGAAGCGTTACACCGAAGAGCAAATTATTCGAGTCATTAAAGAGTATGATGCAGGCGCTAAGGTCAGCGATATTTGTCGACGAATGGGCATTTCTAACGGCACCTTTATAACTGGCACAGTCAAATTGCAGGTACACACAAAGCGTAGAAAAAACTTAACGCGTCCTCTAAGCTCCATGCTAGTTCCTAGTAGCACTAACCAACGTTGGTCGATGGATTTTGTATCGGATCAACTGGCTACTGGCCGGCGGTTCTGCGTGCTAAACGTCGTAGATGACTATAGGCGTGAGGTTATTGGGCAGCTTGTGCTGTATCAATCTCTGGCCCACAAGTAGCTCACTACCTTTCTCAGGTCATTGAAACAAGAGGCAAGTCTAAAGATAACAACCCAGAACACACCAGCAAAGCGGTGTTCTTTTGGAGCAAAGAGCTGCAAGTGCCACTTCCATTTTATTCAGCTAGGCAAGCCTACACAAAATGCATTTGTAGAAATGCTTGAATGGTAAGTTTAGGAATGAGTGCTTGAACCTACATTATAACGATGGCCGTCCTCACCGCTCATTAAATTATATGCCACCTTCCGAATACGCGAGGAAGGTGGCATAATGCAAAAACCTCATCCTAGCTGTGGTACTAAACTTGGGAGAAGGTCAATTAGAGGGATTTTCTACATAAATATAGCAGCTATTATTCTCTCTATATTAATTGACATTGCGATAGCAGATTCAAAAAATCAAATAAAAAAATGGTTAAGGAGTTGTTACTATTCCAAGTCTAACTCTAGAACCTTGAGTGAGTTTAAACTTTATTATAAAAGAGGAAGCAGGGAT